>NC_008531.1:155000-459500 GCF_000014445.1 Leuconostoc mesenteroides subsp. mesenteroides ATCC 8293
ATGGGTTAAAATGAGAACATCAGTTACCATAAGTAGCGCATTTTAGAAAATCATTGGTTGATGAAAAATGGTACGCGTGAAACTCCAGTAACAAACAGTTTAGCAGGTAATGCTGCTCGGGATCGCCGTTATTGATAATGAAGTGTTATGGTTTATTTATATAATCATAAAAATTGGGTGGTACCACGGAAATGCGTTTTTCGTCCCTTGTTTAGCGACAAGAGAAGAACGCGTTTTTTATTTTATGAAAAAGAGGACATATTAAATGTTAGATATACGTTATATGCGTAAAAACAGCGCAGAAGTCAAGCAACGTTTAGAATACCGTGGCGTTAACCCAGAAACAATTGACGAGTTATTGGAACTTGACCAAAAACGACGGGATTTGATCCAAAAAGTTGAGTCTCTTAAAGCACAACGTAATGATGTATCAGATAAAATTGCTTTTGCTAAGCGTCAAAAAGAAGATGCTAGTGAAGCAATTTTGCAAATGAAGCAAGTCGGGGCAGATATTAAGAGTCTTGATAATGAGCAAACATTGCTGGATGAACAGGTTCGAGAAATCGCTGCTCATTTGCCAAACATGGCTGCTTTTGATGTACCAGTTGGGCCAGATGAATCTGCTAACGTAGAACAACGAAAGTGGGCCCCAGAGGAATATGGATCACGTCCGCATGCCTTAGAAGAAGCATCGTGGGTTAAAGCTCATTATGAAATTGGAGAGAATCTGGGGATACTTGACTTTGAGAGAGGCGCAAAAGTTTCTGGTGCCCGCTTCTTATACTACGTTGGTGATGGGGCAAGGCTTGAACGTGCTGTCTATAACTTTATGTTAGATGAGCATAGGCAAGAAGGTTACACTGAAATGATCACGCCGATTGTGGTGAATGATTCAGCAATGTTTGGAACAGGACAATATCCAAAGTTTCAAGATGATGCTTATCGTGTAGAAGGATTGAATCAAACATATATTCCAACAGCGGAAGTCCCTTTGACTAACTATTATTCAGGTGAAGAATTGCCAAGTGAGGACTTACCAATCAAGTTCACTGCGCTGTCACCTTCTTTCCGTAAAGAAGCGGGATCGGCAGGTAAAGATACGCGTGGATTAATCCGTTTGCATCAATTTAATAAGGTTGAAATGGTTAAATTTACCAAACCAGAAGATTCTTACGAAGAATTAGAAAAGATGACACTAGATGCGGAAAACATTTTACAAAAATTGAATTTGCCTTATCATGTGATTGTATTGTCAACAGGCGACATGGGATTCTCAGCAGCAAAAACATATGATATTGAGGTCTGGATGCCACAGCAGAACGTTTATCGAGAAATTTCTTCAGTATCAAACACTGAAGATTTCCAAGCCCGTCGAATGCACATTACCTATCGTGATGCAGATAATAAGTTACAGCTTGTGCATACATTAAATGGTTCTGGTCTAGCAGTAGGGCGAACAGTAGCGGCTATTTTAGAAAACTATCAAAATGAGGATGGTTCAGTAACTATTCCAGAAGTTTTGCGACCTTATTTAGCCGGACAAGAGAAGCTTGAACCAACAACACACCATTAATTCAAAGGAAGGGTCTATATTTTGGACTCTTTTTTTGGTATAATTAGTCATATAATACACATATTTTGCAGTAATATACAAAAAATAGATTTTAGAGGAGAAACGAGCGAACTTACTACTCGCACGTTAAAAGTAATGGCCAATCCAATACGTAAATTAGTTGATAATTCAAAGCAACAACTAAAGAAATTAAATAAAATTGCCGATCAAGTCGAAAGTTATGCAGACACCATGGCTAGCATGTCAGATAGTGAGTTACAGGCTAAAACTGGAGAATTCAAGTCAAAAATTGCTGATGCAATTGATGGTATTGAGGACAAGGATAAGCAAAATAAGGCTTTGGCAAAAGTTTTAGACGAGCTGTTACCAGAAGCTTTTGCTGTGGCGCGGGAGGGAGCTAAACGAGTTCTTGGTTTGTATCCTTTCCATGTTCAAATCATGGGATCCATCGTATTACACGGTGGAAATTTAGCTGAAATGCGCACAGGTGAAGGTAAAACCTTGACAGCAACAATGGCTGTTTATTTAAATGCGTTATCAGGTCGCGGTGTGCATGTTGTTACAGTGAACGATTATTTATCCGCTCGAGATGCGGAACAAATGGGTCAATTATACAATTGGCTTGGATTGACAGTCGGTGTCAATGTTGGTGATGCGCCAGCAGAAGAAAAGCGTGCTGCTTACAACGCTGATATCACTTATTCTACCAACTTTAACATCGGGTTTGATTACCTACGTGATAACATGGTACGACGCGCAGACGAGCGTGTTATGCAACGAGGATTGAACTTTGCACTTATCGATGAAGCAGATTCAATTTTGATTGATACGGCACGTACACCTTTGATTATTTCTGGACCAGGTTCAGGAGTCTCCCAACTTTATGCTCGCGCTGACCGTTTCGTGAAAACTTTGCAACGTGATGAGGACTTTAAGGTTGATGAAGAAGCCAAGGCGACTTTGTTAACACCTGAAGGAATTCACAAAGGCGAGATATTCTTTAACTTGAATAACTTATATGATGCTGACGATACAGCCTTAACGCATCATATTGACCAAGCCTTGCGGGCTAATTTTAATTACATTAAAGATAAGGATTATGTCGTTCAAGATGGCGAGGTTAAGTTGATTGATCAGTCAACGGGCCGTATTTCTGAAGGAACACGTTTATCAGACGGTTTGCACCAAGCTATTGAAGCTAAAGAAAACGTCGAGATTCAAGAAGAAAATAAATCAATGGCGCAAATTACTTATCAAAATTTGTTCCGTATGTATAAGAAACTTTCAGGTATGACTGGAACCGCTAAAACTGAGGAAGAAGAATTACGTGAAATTTACAATATGGAAGTAATCAGTATTCCTACGAACCGTCCTGTTAGACGTGTGGATAAACCTGATTTGCTTTATACGTCTATTCGTGCCAAGTATAATGCGGTTGTTAAATTGATTGTTGAATTGCATGAAAAGGGACAACCTATCTTAATTGGTACGGGATCTGTCGAAGATTCAGAATTATTATCAAAAATATTGATGACGAAAAATTTGCCTCACAATGTTTTAAATGCCAAAAACAATGCCAAAGAAGCTGAGATTATTGCTAATGCCGGACAGCGTGGTGCAATAACTGTTGCAACCAACATGGCTGGTAGAGGGACTGATATTAAACTTGGTCCTGGTGTTGCGGAACTCGGTGGGTTAGTTGTTATTGCCACAGAACGTCATGAATCACGACGTATTGATAATCAGTTACGTGGTCGTGCAGGACGTCAGGGAGATGAAGGCTTTTCACAATTCTTTCTTTCATTGGAAGATGATTTGATGATTCGTTTTGGTGCTGAACGTGTCCGCTTGATGATGCAGAGAATGAATTTGGATGAAGATACAGTGATTACCAATCGGTTTATTACTCGTTCTGTCGAATCAGCCCAAAAACGTGTTGAAGGAAACAACTATGATACACGTAAAAATGTTTTGCAGTACGATGATGTTGTACGTGAACAACGTGAATTGATTTATCATGAACGTGATGTTGTCATTGATGAATCAGAGTCATTGGAATGGGTTTTGATGCCAATGGTTGAACGTACTATTAACCGTGTCGTGGATGCTCAAACGAAAGAGAAGAAGTCATCCGATTGGAATCTGCCGCAAATTGTTGCTTTTGTTGGCAATGCCCTAGCACATGATGATGCCGTTACAGTGCAACAACTGCAGGGATTGACTCGTGATGAAATCAAAGCAAAATTATTAGAGCTAGCGAAGTTGAATTATAAAGAAAAGCAAAGCCAGCTTTATGATCCAGAACAAATGTTGGAGTTCGAGAAAGTTGTTATTTTGAGAGCAGTTGATCAACACTGGACAGATCATATAGATTCTCTTGATCGGTTGCGTCAAGGTGTTGGTTTACGTGGATATGGACAATTAAATCCACTCATCGAATATCAAAGCGAAGCATTTGCGAACTTTCAAAAAATGATTGCAGATGTTGAATATGACACAACACGCACATTTATGAAAGCTGAAATTCGTCAGAATTTACGTTCTTAATATACAAATAAAAGCGAACTTTGTTCGTTTTTATTTTGAAAGGAATTAATATGGAAATTATCGATGCAAAGCATGCCGTCAGTGATATGCAGGAGAATATCGAACGTTTTCGCGGAACGCTCGATATGGAAGCACTTACGGAAGAAATTGCTGATTATGAAAATCGTATGACGGAACCTGATTTTTGGAACGACAATGAAAAAGCGCAAAAGGTTATTGAAGAAAATAATGTTTTAAAAAATCGTCGTGATTCATTTTTGAATTTAACAAATCAAGTTGAAGAATTAGAACTATTAATAGAAATGGCTGTGGAAGATCCTGAGGATGAGGACACGCTAGGTGAACTTGAAGCAGGGGTTGCGAAGGCGCAAAAAGATATTGATGCTTATAATTTAGAGCAACTATTAACTGAGCCGTATGATGCAAATAATGCCATTTTAGAAATTCATCCAGGTTCTGGTGGTACTGAGTCGACAGACTGGGGTGCTAACCTATATCGTATGTACACGCGTTGGGCACAGCAACATGATTTTCAAGTTGAAACCTTAGATTATCATGCAGGAGATGAAGCGGGTATTGATAGTGCAACGATTAAAGTAACTGGACATAATGCCTATGGCTTTTTACGAAGCGAAAAAGGTGTGCACCGTTTCGTAAGAATTTCTCCTTTTGATAGCGCTGGTCGACGTCATACGAGTTTCGTATCAGTTGATGTAATGCCTGAGCTAGACGATTCAATTGAGGTTGAGGTACGTGATGATGATGTTAAAATGGATGTGTTCCGTTCTGGTGGCGCCGGTGGACAAAACGTCAACAAAGTTTCAACAGGTGTTCGTCTAACGCATGAACCGACAGGAATTGTTGTTTCATCAACTGTAGAGCGTACTCAGTATGGTAACCGTGATTATGCCATGCGTCTGTTGAAAAGTAAGCTATACCAGTTGGAATTAGAGAAAAAAGAAGCTGAGCGTGCGGCGTTGACAGGCGAAAAAATGGAAAATGGTTGGGGATCACAGATTCGCTCTTACGTTTTGCACCCCTATCAAATGGTTAAGGATCATCGAACAAATTATGAAACTAACCAACCACAAGCAGTACTGGATGGTGATTTAGATCCTTTCATCAATGCGTACTTGCAGTGGCAGTTATCACTTAAAAATCCTAATTAATAATTAGTCGAAACATTACTGTTTCGACTTTTTAAATTTTATAAGTATAAAATAGACTAAACAAAAAGATTTCCTAATAAATGTTTAATAGGTTATAATATAAGTCAATATAAGACGTAGGCAGCCTAATTTTAAGGAGGCAAACATGGATAATAATTATACACCAAGTGCGCAAAATGTATTGGTTTTGGCACAGGAACAAGCAAAGTATTTTAAGCACCAAGCTGTGGGTACAGAACATCTTTTACTCGCCCTAGCAATAGAAAAAGAAGGCATCGCCAGTAAGATATTAGGTCAGTTTAATGTTATGGACGATGATATTCGTGAGGAAATTGAACACTTTACAGGATATGGTATCACTAGTCGGTATGATAAAAACATCTATTTACCTTATTCACCAAAAGCGGCAGATATTTTACATCAAGCGAATGAAGAGTTGCGTGCTTTAGCACAATCAAAAGTTGGAACAGAGCACATTTTGTTAGCTTTATTACAGGATGAAAGCATACTATCTTCACGAATTTTACTAGCATTAGACGTTAATTTACAAGATATGCGTCGTGCAATTCTTCGAAAATTAGGCATTACTGATGTGCGGAAGCAAATGAAGCAACAGGAGAAGCAGCAAGCATCAGCGGGAACGCCTACTTTAGATGGATTGGCACGTGATTTGACTCAAATGGCGCGAGACAACAAAATTGATCCAGTAATCGGTCGCCCAAAGGAGGTTCGTCGTGTTATACAAATACTATCCAGACGAACAAAAAATAATCCTGTATTGATTGGAGAACCTGGTGTTGGAAAAACTGCCATTGCTGAAGGACTGGCACAAAAAATCGTAGACGGTGAAGTACCTGAAAACTTAGCCAAGAAACGGTTGATGGCATTGGACATGGGGTCACTGGTTGCAGGAACAAAATATCGTGGAGAATTTGAAGACCGATTAAAAAAAATCATTGAAGAAATTTATAATGATGGCGAGGTTATTCTATTTATCGATGAGTTGCATACATTGATTGGTGCAGGTGGCGCCGAAGGCGCCATTGATGCATCGAATATTTTAAAGCCAGCATTAGCACGTGGTGAATTGCAAACTTTGGGTGCTACGACATTTGATGAGTATCAAAAATATGTCGAATCCGATGCAGCTTTAGAGCGCCGCTTTGCATCAGTAACAGTTGATGAACCAACTCAAGATGATGCTATTGCTATTTTGAAAGGAATTCGTTCTCATTTTGAGAAACATCATCAAGTTCAGATTGATGATGCAGCTATTGAAGCGGCTGTGAAACTTTCGGCTCGCTATATTTCGGATAGATTTTTGCCCGATAAAGCCATTGATTTGATGGATGAAGCTGGAGCAAAAGTACGTATTGATGCCACTGGGAAAGCAACACCAATATCGAAAGCCAAGGTTCGTTTTGCAGAAGTTCAAGCGGAAAAAGAAGCTGCTATTACGTCATTGGACTTTGAAAAGGCAGCCCAGTTGCGCACTGAAGAGATGAAATTGAAGCAGAAACTGGCAAAGTCAGAAGCTAAAGATACTCAAAATAACCAAAAAGAAAATGCTGAACGATATTCGCTTCATGTTACAGAAGAAGATATTGCTGAGGTTATTTCGCAACAAACCGGTGTGCCTGTTATGCAAATGGAAAAGAACGAGCAACAACGTTTGGTCAATTTGGAGTCAGTTCTGGGGCGCCGTGTTATTGGACAAAAGACAGCTATATCCGCAGTGGCTAGAGCAATTCGTCGTGCTCGTTCTGGATTAAAAGACCCTAGTCGCCCGATTGGTACATTTATGTTTTTGGGACCAACTGGTGTTGGAAAAACAGAACTAGCTAAAGCGTTAGCTGAAGCAATATTTGGCAGCGAAGATAACTTGATTCGAATTGACATGTCAGAGTATCAGGAACGTTGGTCATCTAGTCGTTTGATTGGTTCGGCACCCGGATATGTTGGTTACGACGAAGGTGGCCAATTAACGGAGCAGGTTCGTAATCATCCCTATTCTGTTGTCCTATTGGATGAAGCGGAAAAAGCGCATCAAGACATCTTTAATTTAATGTTACAGGTGTTTGATGATGGTTATTTAACGGATTCAAAAGGACGAAAGGTTGATTTCAAAAACACAATCATCATTATGACTTCCAATCTTGGTGCAACACGATTGCGTGATGAAAAATCAGTTGGGTTTGGTGCAGTTGATTTGAAGGACGATCACGAAGCAGTAGCTGCAAAAATACGTGAAACCTTAAAAGAAACATTCCGACCAGAATTTATTAACCGACTAGATGAAGCTATCGTGTTTGAAAGTTTGACGAAGCCTGAATTGCATGAAATTGTCAAGCTAATGAGTCGTTCAGTTCTACAGCGTGTTGCTGAGCAAGGTATCAGTGTTAAGATAACACCAGCAGCAATTGACGTAGTAGCTTCAGCGGGATTTGATCCCGAATATGGTGCGCGTCCAATTAGACGTGCACTCCAAACTAAAGTTGAAGATGCATTAAGTGAAGAATTACTGCGAGGTAATATCACAACTGATGATGCGGTAACGATTGGTGCCAAAAATGGTGAAATCAGAATTAGCACAAAGCCATTAAAGAAAGATACGACAAAAGCGTAAGTTTTTAAAGTAAAAATAATATGTAAAGATTAGTGATTACCCAACCACCGCTTAAAAACGGTACAAAGGGTAATCTTTTTTGTTGTGAGTATAATAGATAGAGTAAAGCCAGGCAACAACTGATGAGTAAAGTACAAGAAAAAATAACAGGCGTGTTTGATAGTACTAAACTTAGTAGTACCGGTATATCACCACTGCCTAATGTGTGCCGATGTTTTACGAGAATTATAGATAAAATTAAAATGAGGACTGTTAAACACAGATGTGCAGCATCATGATGAAGTATAAGTAGATAGCCTATCCAGGGGAATAAAATATTCGCGTGTATGCTTTGTTTCGAACAGTCTTCTAACGATAAAAATAATAATAAGACTCCTGTAATCCAAGTTACAGGTGTAGCCCATAAGAGTGTGCCAATTAATATGTAAGACAATTCAAAAATAGCATAGTAGTGACCAAAATGAGCATGACAATAGCGACATTTGTTGCGTAGAACACATGCCGAAATAACTGGTATAATATCAAACCAAGCTAAATTATGATCGCAATAAAAACAAAAAGAGCGTTGTATTTTCAAAGAGACACTGTTGGACAACCGAGCCGCAGCACATATAATAGTTGAGACGATAATACTATTAAACAAAAAGACAAATATATTTTCCATAACTTATCATACGTTGTGGTAATCATTTTTTCATTTAGCATGGAAAGTTGTTAAAACCTATTGACAACACGGCTCAAAATGGTATTATATTGAACGTGCTTTTGAGTAATCTGTTCTGTGACATCGTCACACTGTGCTGAACGGCGCTGTAAAGGCAATTGTCAGCAGATTTTCAGTGATATGATTTTTGGAAATATAAAAATGATACACCTGGAACTGTGAAATTAATGAAAATTTAAAGGAGACTGTAGCATGCCTACAATTAACCAACTGGTTCGTAAGCCACGTAAGTCAAAGGTTTCTAAGTCAAAATCACCTGCTTTGAACTTTGGCTACAACTCAATGAAGAAGAAGGCAACTAATAATGCTGCACCACAAAAGCGTGGTGTTGCTACTCGTGTTGGAACAATGACACCTAAGAAGCCTAACTCAGCTTTGCGTAAGTACGCCCGTGTGCGTCTTTCAAACTTATATGAAGTAACTGCATATATTCCAGGTATTGGACACAACTTGCAAGAACACTCTGTTGTTTTGATTCGTGGTGGCCGTGTTAAGGATTTGCCTGGTGTACGTTACCACATTATCCGTGGGGCTTTGGATACTGCGGGCGTTGATGGTCGTATGACTTCACGTTCAAAGTATGGCACAAAGGCACCAAAGAAGTAAGAAGGAGACTGACTAATGCCACGTAAAGGTTATACTAAGCGTCAGGAAATTTTGCCTGACCCAATTTACAACTCAAAGCTCGTTTCACGTTTGATCAACAAGTTGATGCTTGATGGTAAGCGTGGTACAGCTTCAACAATTTTGTACGATGCTTTTGATCGTATCAAGGAAGCAACTGGTAACGATCCATTAGAAGTTTTCGAACAAGCTATGGAAAACATTATGCCAGTATTGGAAGTTAAGGCTCGCCGTGTTGGTGGTTCTAACTACCAAGTGCCAATCGAAGTTCGTCCAGATCGTCGTTCAACTTTGGGACTTCGCTGGTTAGTTAACTACTCACGTTTGCGTAACGAACATACAATGGATGAACGTTTAGCTAAAGAAATCATGGATGCCGCTAATGATACTGGCGCATCTGTAAAGAAGCGTGAAGACACACACAAGATGGCTGAAGCGAACCGTGCATTTGCACACTACCGTTGGTAAAAATTTGATACTGAGGCTAGTAGATAATACAACCCTTGGTATGCAGATAGTGTACAATTGTCATAGATGGTGTTTGTCACACACAAGCACCGTCAAAAAGCGAACACAACTATGTGTCGCTTTTTGTTGCATATAGAACTAAACCAGGAGATAACTCACAATGGCAAAACGTGAATACCCACTAGAACGTACACGTAATATCGGAATCATGGCCCACATTGATGCGGGTAAGACAACGACTACTGAACGTATCTTGTACTATACAGGTAAAATTCACAAAATTGGTGAAACACATGATGGTGCTTCACAAATGGATTTCATGGAACAAGAAAAGGAACGTGGAATCACTATCCAATCAGCTGCTACAACAGCTGTATGGCATGGTTTCTTTGACCAATTCGCTAAAACACCTTACCGTGTCAACATCATTGATACACCAGGGCACGTTGATTTCACAATTGAAGTTGAACGTGCATTGCGTGTTTTGGATGGTGCCGTAGCGGTTTTGGATGGCGCTGCCGGTGTTGAACCACAAACTGAAACAGTTTGGCGTCAGGCAACAACATATGATGTACCACGTATCGTATTTGTTAACAAAATGGATAAGTTGGGTGCTGACTTCCAAATGTCAGTGGATTCAATTCACGAACGTTTGCAAGTTAATGCAGAAGCTATTCAATGGCCAATTGGTGCTGAAGATGACTTCGAAGCGGTTATTGACTTAATCACACAAGAAGCATACTATCCTGAAGATGATTTGGGCGAAAAGTGGGCACCTCGTGAAATTCCTGAAGAATTGAAGGAATTAGCAGAAGAAAAGCGCAACACATTGATTGAAGCTGTAGCTGATGTTGATGATGATTTGATGGAAAAGTATCTTGAAGGTGAAGATATTTCAATCGAAGAATTAAAAGCTGCAATTCGTCGTGCTACTTTGGCATTGCAATTCTACCCAGTTCTTGCAGGCTCTGCCTACAAGGATAAGGGTGTCCAAATGATGTTGGATGCGGTTGTTGATTATTTGCCAGGACCTTTGGATGTTAAGCCATATATCGCTAACGACCCAAAGACTGATGAAGAAATTGACTTGATTGCTGATGATTCAAAGCCATTTGCTGCTTTGGCATTTAAAATCATGACTGATCCATTCGTTGGTCGTTTGACATTTATGCGTGTGTATACTGGTACTTTGAAGTCTGGTTCATACGTACAAAACACATCTTCTGATACTCGTGAACGTGTTGGTCGTTTGCTACAAATGCATGCTACTTCACGTACTGAAATCGAAGAGGTATTCTCAGGTGATATCGCTGCTGCGATTGGCTTGAAGAATACAACAACTGGTGATTCATTGACAGATGTTAGTCATCAATTGATTCTTGAATCAATGGAATTCCCAGAACCTGTTATTGAATTGGCTATTGAGCCAAAGACAAAGGCTGACCAAGACAAGTTGTCAAATGCTATTCAAAAGTTAGCTGAAGAAGATCCATCATTCCGTGCAACAACAAACCAAGAAACTGGTCAAACTTTGATCGCTGGAATGGGTGAATTGCAATTGGATATCATGGTTGATCGTATGCGCCGTGAGTTTAACGTTGAAGCAACCGTTGGTGCGCCTCAAGTTGCTTATCGTGAAGCGTTTACCAAGACAGTTCAAGCTCGTGGATTCTTCAAACGTCAATCTGGTGGTAAGGGTCAATATGGTGATGTTTATATTGAATTCGCACCAAACGAAGAAGGCGCTGGCTTTGAATTCGAAGATGCTATTGTTGGTGGTGTTGTGCCACGTGAATACATCCCTTCAGTTGAAGCTGGTTTGAAGGATGCATTAAATGCTGGTCCTTTGGCTGGATTCCCATTAGTTGACTTGAAGGCTAAGTTGTATGATGGTTCATATCACGATGTCGATTCTAGTGAAGCTGCCTTTAAGATTGCTGCATCATTGGCTTTGAAGGAAGCTGCAAAGACGGCTGGTGCGGTTATTCTTGAACCTATCATGGCTGTTGATATTGTTGCACCTGAAGACAACCTTGGTGATGTTATGGGACACGTCTCAGCTCGCCGTGGTATGATCGAAGGTCAAGAATCACGTGGACCCGTATTGGCTGTTAAGGCTAAGGTTCCTTTGTCAGAAATGTTTGGTTATGCAACTACTTTGCGTTCAGCTACGCAAGGTCGTGGTACATTCCAGATGGTATTTGACCACTATGAAGCTGTTCCTAAGAACATTCAAGAAGAAATCATCAAGACAAACGGTCAAGAAGATTAATTCTAATATTTAAATATTTAACTGACAGATGGTTCAGTATAAACGGCGTCACTCATATTGAGTGACGCCGTTTTAATAGGAAAAAGTAAAATGCTGAAAAATAATAAAAATCATAGTAAATTTTTAGTACCCGGGATAATTGTTGTGGGAATGGTTTTACGCTTACCCTTCACGTCTATTCCACCGATATTGGGGAATATTGCGCGTTCATTGCATGTACCGGTTTCTAGTCTAGGAATCTTAACAACGATACCTTTATTGGCGTTCGCCATTTTTTCAGTTTTTGCGCCAAAGGTAGCACAAAAGTTGGGGTTAGAACGTGCTTTCACACTCATGCTTGGATTGCTTATTATTGGTTCGTTCATTCGAATCTTAAATACACCGCTTCTCTACATTGGTACGGCATGCATAGGAGTTGCAATTGCACATATGAACGTTTTATTGCCTAGTGTGATTCGAACGTATTTCCCACAAAAAGTTGGTTTTATGACTTCGATATTTACATTTAGTATGATGCTAGCGACTGCTATAGGGGCTGCGTTATCGGCACCTATTACTGCTGTAACTGGTTGGCATACATTTATAATTTTGTTAACAGTTTTACTAATAATCGCATTACTTGTTTGGTTACCTAATCAAAATTTTGTTCATAATAATCAAACAACTGTTAAAACAAAATCTGAGAATGTTTTGAAACCCAGTATTTGGCGAAATAAGTATGCTTGGCTATTGTTGTTTTTTAGTGGTGTACAGTCAATTATGTTTTATATTCTCTTGGCCTGGGGACCAACGATGGCAGTGCAGACCGGTTTGTCGGCTTCTACGGCCAGCCTGTTTGCTGGCTTGAATTCATTGATTGGTCTGCCATTTGCTTTGTTTATTCCATCAATTGTTGCCAGACTTGATAGTGGGCAACGGCAGTGGCTAGTGGGGATGTTCTCAATATTGGGCACTTTAGGATATATGTTGTTACTTTTCCCGCAAGGAACGTTTACCTATTGGCTGATCGTTAATCTATTAATCGGGGTTGGCACATCAGCATTATTCCCATACTTAATGACAACGTTTAGTCTAAAAACTAGTAATGCAGAACAAACAGCACGGCTGTCTGGCATGGCACAAAGCGGTGGCTATTTATTAGCTGCAACTGGGCCACTGTTATTTGGTTATGCATATGGTTGGTTTCATTCTTGGATTCCGCAAATTATTATGTTAATTATCTTATTTATTCTGATGACAGTTGCAATATTAATTGTGGAAAATCAAGATAAAATTTTGGATTAAAAAGCGCAAGTCATCGCGCTTTTTTTGTTTTTATAATTAGTGTAAAATGTATTCTATTGAAAAGATTCGAGGGTGAGCAAGTGAGTGAGAAACAAGTACCAATTATTGCTTTTAATCAAGTAGATTTGTCTTTTGGAGATACACATGTTTTAAATAATGTTGATTTAGAAATAGAAGCTGGTAAATTTTATACTTTACTTGGACCATCTGGTTCAGGAAAATCAACTATCTTGAAACTGATTTCTGGACAGCTAACGGCTGACTCAGGAGATATATCTTTTGAAGGTCAACGTGTTAATGATGTACCTGCGGAAAAGAGAAAAGTGAATACCGTATTCCAAAACTATGCATTATTTCCAAATATGAATGTTTTTGATAACGTTGCTTTCGGTCCAACTTTAAAAGGAATGAATAAGACGGAAATTAAGAACAAAGTGAAAGAAATGCTTAATTTGGTCAAGTTAAGTGATTTTGTTGATCGCGAGATTGATGAGTTATCAGGAGGGCAACAGCAACGCGTTGCGATTGCGCGTGCTTTGGCTAATGACCCAGAGGTTTTATTACTTGATGAGCCTTTGTCAGCTTTAGACTACAAGCTACGTAAAAGTATGCAATATGAACTTCGAGAAATTCAACAGCGCTTAGGGATTACTTTTGTTTTCGTGACACATGACCAAGAAGAAGCATTGGCTATGTCTGATTGGATATTTGTTATGAATGATGGTGTAATTCAACAAAATGGTTCACCAGAAGATATTTATGATGAACCAATCAATCACTTTGTTGCTGATTTTATTGGTGAGAGCAATATTGTTGATGGCATCATGAAGGAAGATTATGTGGTCCATTTTGTGGGTAAAGATTTTGAAAATGTTGATGCAGGAATGCGCCCCAACGAGAGAGTTGAAGTAGTGTTACGACCTGAGGACTTAGATTTGACGTCCATTGAAAATGGTAAATTAGTCGTTACTATTGAAGACCAGTCATTTAGAGGAGACTACTATGAAATTACGGCTAGAGATGATGATGGCAATGAATGGCAAGTTCAGGCAACAAATTCGGCAATAATTGGTGCTAGAGTAGGTTTGACATTTGATCCTGAGGATATCCACATTATGCGATTTAATGAGTCTGAGGACGATTTTGATGCGCGTCTGGAAAGTTATGAGGACGATGATGAAATCTAAACAACAACGTCAAATATTTTATATTGTTCCTTATGGCATCTGGCTATTACTATTTGTGATTGCGCCATTGATACTAATGTTATTTCAGTCATTTACTACTGCTAGTGGACATTTCACATTTAGCAATTATGCGGCCTATTTTGGCAGTGGAACATATTTGCGAATGACTTTCAACTCAGTATGGTACGCATTTTTGATAACAGTGATTACTTTAGTGATTAGTTACCCAACTGCCTATTTATTGAATCAACTGAAACAAAAACAGTTCTGGCTATTGTTAGTCATATTGCCTACATGGATTAATTTACTGTTAAAAACGTATGCTTTTATTGGACTATTGTCCAAGACTGGGACTGTGAATAATTTCATTTCACTTTGGGGCATTGCGCCCCAACAGCTCTTATTTTCGGACTGGAGTTTTTTGCTGGTAGCGGCGTATATCGAAATTCCTTTTATGATTTTACCCATTTTTAATTCGTTAGCGGAGATTGATTCAAGACTTTCTCAGGCTAGCCACGATTTGGGTGCTAATAAGTGGCAGACACTCCGCTACGTTATCTTCCCATTGTCGATGCCAGGTGTTAAGGCCGGTATTCAGGCAGTGTTTATTCCTAGTTTGTCATTATTTATGATTACACGCTTGATTGGAGGTAATCGAGTGATTACCCTAGGAACCGCAATTGAAGAGCACTTTTTGGTCACACAAAATTGGCAAATTGGTTCAACGATTGGCGTAGTTTTGATTGCTGCAATGATTGCTACAATGCTGCTGACACGTGATCGTACACGTAAAAATCTAAGAAAGTGAGGTATGGCTAATCATGCATAAAAAATTTAGATGGTCTAATTTGTATTTAGTGTTTGTATTTGTTTTGTTGTACTTACCTATTTTCTTTTTGATTATTTACTCCTTTAATGCAGGAGATGTTATGCAAGGATGGGATGGCTTTTCGTTGAAGCATTACACCGAGCTCTTTGTCGACACAAGAATTTTAGAGATTGTGGTTAACACATTTCTGGTTGCGTTATTATCTTCACTACTGGCTAGTATAATTGGCACAGCAGGGGCCCTATATATCTATAATCAACGTCATCAATTGGCGAAAAATATTTTCTTGTCACTTAATAATATTTTACTTGTTTCTCCGGATGTTATTATTGGCGCCTCATTTTTAATTCTATTTACCGTTGTTGGTTTTACACTCGGTTTTACTTCCGTTCTACTTTCGCATATTGCTTTTAGTATACCGATTGTTGTTTTGATGGTATTACCTCGTTTACAGGAGATGAATCCTTATTTAGTCACCGCAGCCAAGGATCTTGGTGCCAATAATTTACAGATGTTGTCTAGGGTAGTATTACCAGTTATATCACCGGGAATTTTAGCGGGATTTTTTATGGCGTTTACTTACTCACTGGACGACTTTGCAGTGACGTTCTTTGTAACAGGAAATGGTTTTTCAACTTTGTCAGTTGAAATATATTCCCGTGCGCGCCAAGGGGTTAGTTTAGAAATCAATGCGTTATCGGCCATGATGTTTTTGGTTTCACTACTATTAGTATTAATCTATTATTTTATTTCCAACAGATCTTCTAAAGGCAAAAAGCGCGGCGGAACAAACCTTGTAATGCCAGCTACGGAGGGACTGTAAGATGAAAAAATTATTATCCAGTGTAGTGGGGATATTAATTGTTGTTGCTTTACTCATTAGTGCGCAGCATTATTTTTCGGCACAGACAGGCACGGGGGACAAGAGCGGCAAAGTTTTGAATTTATATAACTGGGGAGATTATATTGATCCTGCCTTATTAAAAAAATTTACCAAAGAAACTGGCTATAAAGTTAGTTATGAAACTTTTGATTCAAACGAAGCGATGTATATGAAAGTTAAGCAAGGCAGTACATCGTACGACTTAGCAGTGCCTTCAGAATATATGATTGAAAAAATGAAAGCAGATAATTTACTATTACCACTTGACCATAGTAAATTAACTGGTTTGAATAATTACGATAGTCGTTTTCTAAATCAATCTTTTGATAAAGGCAATAAATATTCGGTTCCCTACTTTTGGGGTACACTTGGCATTATTTACAATGATAAATATGTCAAAGCCAAAGACATTCAACATTGGGATGATCTTTGGTCATCAAAGTTTAAAAATCAAATCATGTTAATTGATTCAGCAAGAGATGTTTTGGGTATCACTTTAATTACACAAGGGAAGTCCGTGAATAATAAATCGGTAGCTGATTTAGCTGCAGCACAAGGAAAACTAACAACCTTGATGCCGAATGTCAAAGCGATTATTGCTGACGAGATTAAAATGTATATGGCTCAGGATGAAGCTGCAATAGCCGTCACCTATTCTGGTGAAGCTGCAGAAGCAATGGACAAAAATTCTCATTTGCATTATGTTGTACCTAATGAGGGATCGAATTTGTGGTTTGACAACATTGTGATGCCAAAAAATGCTAAACATAAAGCAGCAGCATATGCATTTTTGAATTTCATGAGTGAACCGAAAAACGCTGCTCAAAATGCAGAGTATATTGGTTATGCTACACCAAATAAGAAGGCGTTGTCGTTATTACCAAAATCAATTCGGGAAGATAAACAGTTTTATCCAGATGAAAAAACAGTCCGAAATTTACAAACATATGATGATTTAGGACAAAAATGGACAGAGAAGTATAATGATGCATTCTTAGAGTTTAAGATGACGCAGCGATGAAATAAAGTTAGTAGATTTAGTTGTGGAAATTTATTGAAAGAGGGTAATAAACATTTTTAAATTAAAAGAACAAAACCCTTGCCTTGCAAGGGTTTTTCTGTTATTATATTTAAGTACGCTTTTGGAACAGTAGTAGTAAAACCCTACCGAAAGCCTAGTGTATCAATGTTTAGCGATGATGATTAAGGTTGCGACACGCGCGGCCGCGTTGCCATGGGCGCGCAAAACACAAGCAGTGTTGTCGGTTTTTAATCGAAGTTAGCTGATTTACAAAATCAACGAGGAGGCATGAAATAATGGCACAAAAGAAGATCCGTATCCGTTTGAAGGCATACGAACACCGTATCTTGGACCAATCAGCAGAAAAGATTGTTGAAACGGCCAAGCGTACGGGCGCAGAAATTGCTGGTCCTATTCCGCTACCAACTGAACGTACATTATATACAATTTTACGTTCACCACATAAGCATAAGGATAGCCGTGAGCAATTTGAAATGCGTACGCACAAGCGTTTGATCGACATTGTGAACCCTACTGACAAGACAGTTGACGCATTGCGTAAGCTTGAATTGCCATCAGGTGTTGCAATTGAAATCAAGTTGTAATCCATAACGGATATAACTTTCATGCCTCATTGAGGCAAAATTAAAATAAGAAAAATATTTAAGGAGATTAGTCATGACTAAAGGTATCTTAGGCCGCAAAGTCGGTATGACTCAGGTTTTTACAGAATCTGGTGAATTGATCGCCGTGACTGCTGTTGAAGCAACACCAAACGTCGTTTTGCAAGTAAAAAATGCAGAAACAGACGGATACAGTGCTATTCAACTTGGTTACCAAGACAAGCGCACAGTTTTGTCAAACAAACCTGAACAAGGCCATGCTTCAAAAGCAAATACGGCCCCTAAGCGCTACGTTCGTGAAATCCGCAATGCGGGAGACGAATTTAACGTTGGGGATGAGATTAAGGTTGACACATTCCAAGCGGGCGAATACGTCGACGTAACAGGAATCACGAAGGGACATGGTTTCCAAGGTGCTATCAAGCGTTTGGGACAGTCTCGTGGTCCTATGACTCACGGTTCTCGTTACCACCGTCGCCCAGGTTCAATGGGTGCTATTATTAACCGCGTTTTCAAGGGTAAGCTTTTGCCAGGACGTATGGGTAATAATAAGCGAACAATGCAAAATATTGCCATTGTTCATGTTGATGTTGAAAACAATTTGTTGCTTTTGAAGGGTAACGTACCTGGTGCTAACAAATCACTTTTGACAGTCAAATCAACTGTAAAAGTAAACGCAAAGCATCCTGAAGTTAAGATGGCTAATGCATCTGCATCTGCTACTAACTCAGAAGAAGCTTAATATAAATTATATAGAAAGGAGAACAATCAATCATGACTAAAGTTGCTGTATTAAAGCAAGATGGTAGTCAAGCTGCAGAAATTGAATTAAATGACGCAGTATTCGCCATCGAACCTAACAACGCCGTTATTACTGATGCAGTATTGATGCAACGCGCATCATTGCGTCAAGGTACACATGCTGTTAAGAATCGTTCTGCGGTTTCTGGTGGTGGACGTAAGCCTTGGAAGCAAAAGGGTACTGGTCGTGCACGTGCCGGTTCAATTCGTGAACCTCAGTTCCGTGGTGGTGGAATTGTTTTCGGACCTTCACCACGTTCATATGCTTACCGTATTAACCGTAAGGCATATCAATTGGCATTAAAGTCAGTTTTGTCACAAAAAGTCGCTGATAACAAGTTGGTAGTTGTTGATGCTTTGTCATTTGAAGCACCAAAAACACAAGACTTTAAGAAAGTTTTGGCAAACTTGTCAGCTGATAAAAAGACATTAGTAGTTGTTGATGAAGACAACGAAAACGCAATCTTGTCAGCACGTAACTTGGCTAATGTTCAAGTTATGACAACAAAGGGTATCAACGTGCTTGATGTTGTTAATGCAGATAAGCTGGTGATTGTTCAATCATCAATCGAAGAAATCCAAGGAGGTCTTGCCTAATGGATGCACGCGATATTATCCGTCGCCCTATCATCACCGAAGCTTCAATGGCGCAAACAGAACGTAAGCGTTATGTCTTCGAAGTTGATACGCGCGCAACAAAGCCTGAAATTAAAAAAGCTATCGAAGAAATCTTTGAAGTTAAAGTTTCTGGTTTAAACACAGCGAACGTTCGTGGCAAGAAAAAGCGCCAAGGCCGTTATGTTGGTTACACACGTAAATTAAAGAAGGCAACCGTTACGTTGTCAAAAGATTCAAAAGATATTCAAATCTTTAACGAAGGTTAATCTAAATAGGAGGATAAGACATTGGCTATCAAGAGTTATAAGCCAACTTCTGCCGGACGTCGTAATATGACGACTTCAGATTTCGCTGAAATCACGAAGACAACGCCCGAAAAGAGTTTGTTGGCCAAAAAGTCAAAGACTGGTGCACGTAATGCATCTGGTCGTATGACAGTTCGCCACCATGCTGGTGGACATAAGCAAGCCTACCGTATCGTAGACTTCAAGCGTACTAAAGATGACAAGACAGCTACTGTAAAAGCTATCGAATATGATCCAAATCGTACTGCTAACATTGCTTTGTTAGTATACGAAGATGGTATCAAGTCATATATCTTGGCGCCAAAGGGATTGAAGGTTGGCGACAAAGTTCAATCTGGTCCTGATGCCGACATTAAGCCCGGCAATGCCTTGCCATTGAGTGCTATTCCTGAAGGTACTTTGATTCACAATATCGAATTGAAGCCTGGTAAGGGTGGACAATTGGCTCGTTCAGCTGGTGCATCAGCACAAATTTTGGGACGTGATGGTAAATATATCATCGTTCGTTTGACTTCAGGTGAAGTTCGTTTGGTATTAGCTACAAACCGTGCAACAATCGGTGAAGTTGGTAATGCTGAGCATTCATTGATTAACTGGGGTAAAGCTGGTCGTAACCGTTGGCGTGGAAAGCGTCCACACGTTCGTGGATCAGTTATGAACCCTAACGACCATCCACACGGTGGTGGTGAAGGTAAAGCACCAGTTGGTCGTCCAAGTCCTATGTCACCATGGGGTAAGAAGACTGCCGGTAAGAAGACTCGCGATAAGAAGAAGGCTTCAACAAAGTTTATCGTTCGCGGTCGTAAGAGTAAGTAAGGGAAAGGAGACAACTAATGGCTCGTAGTTTAAAAAAGGGACCATTTGCGGACCCACACTTGCTTAAGAAGATTGAAGCGCAAGTTGATTCTGAAAAGAAATCAGTGATCAAGACTTGGTCACGTCGTTCAACAATCTTCCCAAGCTTCATCGGCTTTACAATTGCCGTTTATGATGGTCGCAAGCACGTTCCAGTTTATGTGCAAGAAGATATGGTCGGACACAAGTTAGGTGAATTCGTACCAACTCGTACGTTCAAGGGACACAAGAACGACGATAAAAAGACTGGTAAATAAGGAGGAAGTGAAAAATGGCTGAACAAGTTACATCAGCTCGTGCGACTGCTAAGATCGTTCGCGTTGCCCCACGTAAGGCACGCTTAGTTCTTGACACTATTCGCCGTAAGAGCGTTAACGAAGCATACGCAATTTTGAAGTTCCTACCTAATACTTCTACTGAAGATATTTACAAGGTTTTGAACTCAGCAGTTGCTAATGCTGAAAATAACTTCTCATTAGACCGAGAAGATCTTATTGTGAAGGAAGCCTTTGCTAACGAAGGACCAACGCTTAAGCGTTTCCGCCCTCGTGCTAAAGGTTCTGCTTCACCTATTAACAAGCGTACAAGCCACCTAACAATTGTGGTTGCTGAGAAGGAGGCAAAGTAATGGGTCAAAAGATTAACCCTACTGGATTCCGTGTCGGCGTTATTCGCGACTGGGATGCAAAGTGGTTTGCTGACAAGGCTGACTATGCTAACCAACTTCACGAAGACTTGCGTATTCGTAAGTATATCGAGAAAAACTTAGCAGATGCCTCAGTTGATCGCATTGAAATTGAACGTACAACCAAGTCACGTGTTGACGTTTCTATCCAAACTGCCAAGCCAGGAATGGTTATTGGTAAGGGTGGTTCAGAAGTTGAAAAGCTTCGTACACAATTGGCAAAGTTGACAGACACAGATGAAAAAGGTCGCTCAAAGCGCGTCTTTATTAACATCGTAGAAATCAAAAAGCCGGATTTGAGTGCACATTTGGTTGGACAACAAATCGCTGGTGATTTGGAACGCCGTGTGGCTTTCCGTCGCGCCATGCGTGGTGCTATCCAACGTGCCACTCGTTCAGGTGCTAAGGGTATCAAGGTTATGGTTTCAGGTCGTTTGAATGGTGCTGATATTGCACGTATTGAACAATATACTGAAGGTACAGTGCCTTTGCATACTTTACGTGCCGATATCGATTACTCATGGGATGAAGCAATGACTGCTTATGGAAACTTGGGTATCAAGACTTGGATTTACCGTGGTGATGTATTGCCACAAAAAAAGAACAGTAAGTAAGGAGGGAAGCAAACATGTTAGTACCAAAGCGTGTTAAGTTCCGTCGTGTACACCGTGGTCACATGCGTGGCGAAGCAAAAGGTGGCAAGACGGTAACATTCGGTGATTTTGGCTTGCAAGCAACAACTTCAAGTTGGATTACTAACCGTCAAATTGAAGCTGCTCGTATTGCAATGACACGTTATATGAAGCGTGGTGGTAAGGTTTGGATTAAAATCTTCCCTCATAAGTCATATACATCTAAAGGTGTCGGTGTTCGAATGGGTAACGGTAAAGGTGCACCCGAAGGTTGGGTTGAACCAGTTAAGCGTGGCAAGGTAATGTTTGAAGTTGCAGGTGTTCCTGAAGCAACTGCTCGTGAAGCATTACGTTTGGCACAACACAAGTTGCCTGTACGTACAAAGATTATTGCTCGGGAGGCTGAATAATGGCTAAAGCAAGTGAATTGAAAGAATTGTCACTTGCGGATTTGCAAAAGCGCGAAGCCGAATTCAAGGAAGAATTATTCAACCTACGTTTTCAATTGGCTACTGGTCAACTAGAAAACACGGCGCGTATCGCACAAGTTCGTAAGGACATTGCACGAGTTAAGACAGTTATTCGTGCACAAGAATTGGCAAACGCCAACAAATAAGACGAAAGGAAGAAGCTGAAAAATGAGTGAAGAACGTAATACTCGTAAGGTTTACCAAGGACGAGTTGTTTCAGATAAGATGAACAAGACAATTACTGTTGCTGTTGATACTTATTTGACACATGATGTCTACGGTAAGCGTGTCAAGTACACAAAGAAGTTCAAGGCCCACGATGAAAACAATGCTGCCAAACAAGGCGATATTGTTCAAATCATGGAAACACGTCCTTTGTCTGCAACTAAGCACTTCCGTTTGGTTAAGATCGTTGAAGAGGCTGTTATTCTTTAATGCTCTACCCAAAACGTCGTAATTAATTGCTAACAAGGAGGAAGAACCATGATTCAACAAGAGAGTCGTTTAAAAGTGGCTGACAACTCTGGCGCACGTGAAATCTTGACGATTAAAGTGCTCGGTGGTTCAGGCCGTAAGTTTGCTGGTGTAGGTGACATGATTGTTGCTACAGTTAAGCAAGCTATCCCTGGTGGTAACGTAAAGAAGGGTGACGTCATTAAGGCTGTTATCGTTCGTACTGTTTCTGACGTTCGTCGTGCAGATGGCTCATACATCAATTTTGATGAAAACGCCGCTGTTATCGTGAAGGACGACAAGTCACCAGTAGGTACACGTATTTTTGGTCCGGTTGCACGTGAATTGCGTGACAACGACTATATGCGTATCGTTTCATTGGCACCAGAAGTGCTCTAATACTGACAAGGAGGAGCCAAATCATGTTTGTAAAAACAGGTGATAAGGTTCGCGTCATTGCCGGCAAAGATAAGGGAAAAGAAGGCACAATCACTAAGACTGTTGCTGGAAAAGATCGCGTCGTTGTCGAAGGCGTGAACATCGTTAAGAAGCATCAAAAGCCTTCTAACGAATATCCACAAGGTGGTGTTATCGATATCGAAGCACCAATCCATGTTTCTAACGTGCAATTGCTTGACCCTTCAACTAACGAACCAACACGTGTTGGATTCAAAGTGGAAGACGGCAAGAAAATTCGCGTATCTAAAAAGTCTGGTAATGTACTAGGCTAATATCGAAAGGTGAAATCATTTTCATGGCTAATGCTTTAAAAGAAAAATATGTTAATGAAGTTCAACCTGCTTTGATCGAAAAGTTTAACTTTAAGTCATCAATGCAAGCCCCAAAGATTGATAAGATCGTCTTGAATATGGGTGTTGGTGATGCGGTTTCAAACTCAAAGAACTTGGATGAAGCGGTTGAAGAATTGAAGTTGATTGCTGGTCAACAACCAGTTATCACAAAGGCAAAGAAGTCAATCGCTGGGTTCCGTTTGCGTGAAGGTATGTCAATCGGAACAAAGGTTACACTACGTGGAGAACGTATGTATGACTTTTTAGACAAGTTGATCAACATTTCATTACCTCGTGTTCGTGATTTCCGTGGTGTATCATCAAAGGCCTTTGATGGCCGTGGTAACTATACACTGGGTATTCGTGAACAATTAATTTTCCCTGAAATTGACTTTGACAAAGTTAACCGCGTACGTGGTTTGGACATTGTTATTGTTACGACAGCGCAAAACGACGAAGAAGGTCGTGAGTTGTTAACACAAATGGGAATGCCATTTGCTAAGTAATTGGTAAATAAAAATGTTGTTGCTCTAAATGAGTGACGCGTTTTTAACTGTTATTGACAGAAATAGTCTATAATAGTTAAGAGCGTGTCATTTTGCATGATTACGTTCAAAATAAAAAGGAGGATATCGATAGATGTCTATGACTGATCCAATTGCTGATTTTTTGACTCGCGTTCGTAATGCCAATTTGGCACGTCACGAAGTAGTTGAAGCTCCAGCATCAAAAATTAAGAAGAGCATCGCTGAAATCTTGAAAGCAGAAGGTTTTATCCGTGACTTTGAATACATCGATGACAACAAGCAAGGTGTTATCCGTGTATTTCTCAAGTATGGGGAAGATCGTAATCGTGTGATTACAGGAATTCAACGTATCTCTAAGCCAGGCTTGCGTAAGTATGCTAAGGCTGAAGAGTTACCAAAAGTTTTGAACGGTTTGGGAATTGCTATTATCTCAACTTCTGCCGGTGTTATTACTGACAAAGAAGCACGTTCTAAGCAAGTCGGTGGCGAAGTTATCGCTTACGTTTGGTAATATATCTAAGAAAGGAGACTTACCATGAGCCGTATTGGAAACAAAACAATCACTTTACCAGCTGATGTAACTGTATCTCAAGAAGGTGCAGTTGTGACAGTTAAAGGACCAAAGGGTGAATTGTCACGTGAAATTGTTTCAGCTATCACAATGACTGTTGAAGGGAACGAAGTTTCTTTCAGCCGTGATAGCGATGACAGCAAGACTCGAGCATTGCATGGCACAACTCGTGCTAACGTTGCAAATATGGTCGAGGGTGTATCTGAAGGTTTCACTAAGACATTGAAGCTTGTCGGTGTTGGATATCGTGCAGCAAAGTCAGGATCAAAATTGACTTTGAGTGTTGGATACTCTCACCCTGTTGACTTTGAAGATCGTGAAGAATTGAGTGTTGAAGTACCAGATGCTTTGACAATCAAAGTTTCAGGAATTTCAAAGCAAAAGGTTGGCGATTTAGCAGCTGAAATTCGTGCCGTACGTTCACCAGAACCTTATAAAGGTAAAGGTATTCGTTACGAAGGCGAAGTTGTACGTCGTAAGGAAGGTAAGACAGGAAAGTAATTTATTACTTTTTGTCTGCCAAAACTTTATTAATAATAAACTTAAAATGGCATTTGCCATAAGAAAAGGAAAGCACAGCTATGATTTCAAAACCAGATAAGAATAAGCTCCGCGTAAAGCGTCATAAGCGCGTTCGTGGAAAAATCTCTGGTACTGCTGCTCGCCCACGTTTGAACGTTTTTCGTTCTAATGCAAACATCTACGCTCAATTAATTGATGACGTAGCGGGTGTAACGCTAGCAAGTGCCTCAAGTCATGATGCCGAAGTAACGGGATCAAAGACAGAACAAGCAGTTAAAGTTGGTGAGTTGATCGCTTCACGTGGTAAGGCCGCAAAGATCGAAGACGTTATTTTCGATCGTGGTGGTTACGTTTATCATGGACGTGTTCAAGCACTAGCAGATTCAGCCCGTGAAAACGGCTTGAAGTTCTAAGGAAAGGAGGAATATAAAAATGGTTGAATTCGTTAATCCTAAGTCACTTGGTGAATTAGAAGAGAACGTTGTTGCTATTAACCGTGTCACAAAGGTTGTCAAAGGTGGTCGTCGCTTGCGTTTCGCAGCTTTGGTCGTTGTTGGTGATAAGCAAGGACACGTTGGTTTTGGTACTGGTAAAGCACAAGAAGTTCCTGAAGCTATCCGCAAGGCTATTGAAGATGCTAAGCGTAAGTTGATTACTGTGCCAACAGTTTCTACAACTATTCCTCATGATGTCCTTGGTGAATGGGGCGGCGGTAAGATTTTAGTTAAGCCCGCCGAAGAAGGATCTGGTGTTGCCGCTGGTGGTGCAGCACGTTCTGTTATGGAACTTGCTGGTATTGCCGATGTGACTGCTAAGTCACTTGGTTCAGCAACACCAATTAACGTTATTCGTGCTACTTTCGACGCTCTTACAAGCTTGAAAGATGCCGAAGAAGTTGCTAAGTTGCGTGGTGTTTCTTTAGAACACTTAGCTGAATAAGGAGCGATAAAATGGCTGATTTGAAAATCACTTTGATTAAGAGTGCGGTTCATCGCTTACCTAAGCAACGCGCGATCGTTAAGTCTCTTGGACTTGGACGCGTATCTAGTTCAGTGGTGAAGCCTAACAACGAAGCTACACGTGGTGCGATTTTTCATATCGCTCACCTAGTTAACGTTGAAGAAGTTAAGTAATTACACAATTAAAATAGGAGGTACCGAAAGATGAATTTGAACGAATTACAACCAGCTGCCGGTTCACGTCATGTACGTAACCGTGTTGGTCGTGGTACATCATCTGGAAACGGTAAGACATCCGGACGTGGTCAAAAGGGTCAAAAGGCTCGTGGCAAAGTGCGTTTGGGGTTTGAAGGTGGTCAAATGCCTTTGTACCGTCGTATTCCAAAGCGTGGATTTACTAACATTTCACGTAAGGAATTCGCAGTTGTTAACTTGAACAAGTTAAACAGCTTTGATGATGGTACAGAAATTACACCAACACTTTTGATTGAAAACGGTATTGTTAAAAATCAAAAGTCTGGTATTAAGATTTTGGCTGTTGGTCAACTTGAAAAGAAGTTGACTGTTAAGGCACATAAGTTCTCTGCAGCAGCAGTTGCTGCAATCGAACAAGCCGGTGGGTCAACTGAGGTACTTTAATGCTTAGCACGTTATTTAATGCAGTACGTGAAAAGGACATTCGTAAAAAATTAGGGTGGACGTTTTTTATTCTGTTTATTTACAGAGTTGGAACGCACATAACTGTGCCTGGTGTTAACCCTTCTGCTATGTCTGAGATGGCTAGTTCCGGATTAATGAACATTTTGAACATCTTTTCTGGTGGTGGCCTGACAAACTACTCGTTGTTCGCAATGGGCGTGTCACCATACGTGACAGCACAAATTATTGTACAACTTTTGCAATTAGATATCGTGCCTCGCTTTGTTGAATGGAGTAAGCAAGGTGAAGTTGGTCGCCGAAAATTGAATAACGCTACGCGGTGGTTAACGCTTGTTCTTGCGTTTGTTCAATCTGTTGGTATCACAGCTGGATTTAATTCATTGTCATCCTATGGATTAGTGAGTCAAACCAATAGCGTAATGTCATTTGTTGTAATCGGTTCTGTTATGACTATTGGAACATTTTTTGCAATGTGGCTTGGTGAAATGATTACTGAAAAAGGCTTAGGAAACGGCGTTTCAATGATTATTTTTGCGGGTATAATCGCCCAAGCACCAGAAGGTTTCTATGAAATTTTCAAAGAAAATATTCTGCAAGCAGACAGTAGTGACATGCTTAATGGTTGGATATTTGTTGTTGTATTAGTTATAGCGATGATTTTAGTGGTTGCATTTACGACATGGTCTTACGAAGGAACTCGTCGATTACAAATGCAGTATACGCGATCTGCCACATCATATGGTAGCGAAGCATATCTGCCACTAAAAGTAAATGTTTCTGGCGTTATACCGGTCATATTTGCCTCATCATTTATTAGTACACCACAAACGGTTATGTTAGCTTTTCAAGACAAATATTCATCAGCCCAGTGGTACCAAATTATGCAACAGATATTCAGTATGACAACGTTGCCTGGTGCAATTTTATATACTGCATTGATTGTTGTTTTCACATATTTTTATGCCTTTGTTCAAGTTAATCCTGATAAGTTATCAGAAAATCTACAAAAGCAAGGTGCATATATTGTTGGTGTTCGTCCCGGTGCAGAAACAAAAGCTTTCGTTTCAAAACTCTTGTTAAATTTGAGCTTTGTTGGATCAATTTTCTTGGGTGTTGTTGCATTGGTTCCGTTGATTGCATCGGATGTCTGGGGACTCAATGAAAAGATTGGTCTTGGTGGTACAAGCCTGTTAATTTCAATAGGTGTCGCTTTGGATCTAATTCGCCAAATTGATGGTTTGATGCAGAAAAAGAATTACGTTGGATTTATTACAAAAGATCAGTTAGCAGCTCGGGAGGCAATCAATGGCTAAAAATTTGATTTTGTTGGGTTTGCCAGGTGCTGGTAAAGGCACACAAGCAGACTTTATTGTGAAGGATTATTCTATTGTTCATATTAGTACTGGAGATATTTTCCGTGCTAATTTGGCAGAGAATACTGAATTAGGACAAAAGGCGCGTCAATTCATGGATGCGGGCGACTTAGTTCCTGACGAAATCACAAATGCTATGGTTGCTGATCGTTTAAACCAACAAGACGTTGAAACTGGTTTTATGCTTGATGGGTACCCTCGTAATGAAGCACAAGCAGTATTCCTAGATAAGTATTTATCAGATAACGGTAAATCTGTGTCAGCAACATTATATTTTGAAGTTGCTGATACATTGTTGCGCGAACGTCTTTTGGGACGTGGTCGAGCAGATGATACACCCGAAGTTATTGACAACCGTTTGGCAGTTAATAAAGCGGCTAACTTGCCTTTGGTAGATTACTATCAAAAAGCAGGTGTGTTGCACACAATCGATGGCGGTCGTGAACTTGCTGATGTGTATCATGATGTTAAGGAAGTTTTGGACAATTTAAATTAATTATTCAAAACGCCATTGTTGAGAGATATCAGTTTTTCTGGTATAATTTGATAGGTTAAGCACTTATCAACAATGTTGAACATTATAAGCACAGGAGGTTAAGTGCGTGGCCAACGATGTCATTGAAATCGAAGGTAAAGTGAAAGAAACTTTGCCAAATGCGATGTTCCAAGTGGAACTCGAAAATGGTGCTGTGATCTTAGCGCATGTATCTGGTAAAATCCGAAAGAATTTTATCCGTATCTTGCCAGGTGATCGTGTTACCGTTGAAATGTCACCATACGACTTAACGAAGGGTCGTATTACTTATCGTTTCCGATAAGTAAAAGATATAATAATCAGTTAACCGAATAGGAGGAATAGATTATGAAAGTACGCCCATCAGTTAAAAAGATGTGTGATGCTTGCCGTGTTATCAAGCGTAATGGTCGAACAATGATCATTTGTTCTGCTAACCCCAAGCATAAGCAACGCGCTGGAAAGTAATTTCTGCGTGTTATAAATATTGATTGAATAAAGACATAACTGTCATTTTCAAAAATACTAAAGGAGGTAAATTGTTATGGCTCGTATAGCAGGTATAGATTTGCCACGTGACAAGCGAATTGTCATTGGCTTAACTTACATCTACGGAATCGGTAATACTACTGCACAAAAGGTCTTGGCTGAAGCTGGCGTTTCTGAAGACGTCCGCGTACGCGATTTAACGTCTGACCAAGAAGATGCCATTCGTGCAACAGTTGACAAGTTGAACTTGCAATTAGAAGGTGACTTACGTCGTAAGGTATCACTTGATATTAAATCATTGCAAGAAATTGCATCATACCGTGGCATTCGTCATCGTAAGGGCTTGCCCGTTCGTGGACAAAACACGAAGAACAACGCTCGTACACGTAAAGGCCCAGCTAAAGCAATTGCTGGAAAGAAAAAGTAATTTACTTTTTCTTGTTGTATCCTCATCGATGCGACACATGATTATCGCAACCAAAGTTGTGTAATGTTGGTTAATTTATTTTAACCCGAGAAATTATAAGAAAGTATTGAAAAGGAGGCAAATAAATGGCAGGTCGTACAACGCGTAAGCGTCGTGTGAAGAAGAATATTGAATCTGGTGTGGCTCACATCCATTCAACATTCAACAACACTATTGTAATGATTACTGATGCACAAGGTAACGCAGTTGCTTGGTCATCAGCTGGTGCACTTGGCTTCAAAGGAAGTCGTAAGTCAACACCATTCGCTGCTCAAATGGCGGCGGAAGCTGCAGCAAAAAGTGCCATGGAAATTAACATGCGTACAGTTGCAGTAACTGTTAAGGGTCCTGGTTCAGGTCGTGAATCAGCTATCCGTGCTTTGGCAGCAGCTGGCTTGGAAGTAACATCAATTAAGGATGTTACACCAGTTCCCCATAACGGATCACGCCCACCAAAGCGTCGTCGTGTTTAATTGAATTTCATTGCTCTTGCTGTGAAAGAAGGGGTAAGAATTTACAGATGATTGAATTTGAAAAGCCAAATATTCATAACATCGAAGAGGATGCCCGCTACGGCAAATTTGTTGTAGAGCCTCTTGAGCGTGGATATGGTACGACACTTGGTAACTCGTTGCGTCGTATCTTATTGTCTTCGCTTCCTGGCGCAGCCGTTAATACGGTGCAAATTGACGGCGTGGTTCACGAGTTTTCAACCGTGGATGGCGTTGTTGAAGATGTCACACAAATTATCTTGAACCTCAAGAAGGTTGTGTTGGCGATTGACTCAGATGATGAACGTTCACTTGAAATTGATATTCAAGGACCGGCAGATGTAACAGCTGCAGATCTGCAGGGTGGTGCTGATGTTGAAGTTTTGAATCCTGATTTGCATATCGCTACTGTGGCAGCAGGTAAGTCATTACATATGACAGTCACGGCAGTCAAAGGTCGTGGATATACATCAGCTGATGAAAATAAGAAGTTACGTGATGAAATGCCCATTGGTGTTTTAGCCGTTGATTCTATTTATACACCTATCGAACGTGTAAACTACCAAGTAGAAAACACACGTATCGGTGCGCGTGACGACTATGATAAGCTTACTTTTGATATTTGGACAAATGGTTCTATCAAACCAAGTGATGCCTTAAGTTTGGGTGCTAAGATCTTAGCTGAGCATCTTGGTTTGTTCATGGATATTTCTCCTGTAGCTGCTGAAGCTAGTGTTATGGTTGAAGCAGAGCCTGTTGCTGCTAGTGCATCAGATTCTGCACCAATTGAAGATCTAGATTTATCTGTTCGCTCATATAATTGTCTCAAACGGGCCGGTATCAACACTATTGTAGAGTTGACGGATCGCACTGAAGCTGACATGATGAAAGTGCGTAACCTCGGTCGGAAATCACTTGACGAAATCCAAGAAAAGCTCACTGATATGAACTTAGGATTTCGCAAGGAAGATTAACACATGTCTTTAAATTAAAAAAAGGAGGATTCACCAATGGCATATCGTAAATTGGGTCGTACATCTTCACAACGTAAAGCTATGTTGCGTGATTTGACAACTGATCTTTTGATCAATGGTCGTATTACTACTACTGAAGCACGCGCTAAAGAAGTTCGTAAGACAACTGATAAAATGATTACATTAGGTAAGCGTGGCGACTTAAACGCTCGCCGTCAAGCAGCTACTTTTGTTCGTAACGAAGTTGCGGACGTTATAGAAGATGGCGACGATGTTAAAGTACAATCAGCTTTGCAAAAGTTGTTTGATGATGTTGCACCTCGCTTTGCAGAACGTAATGGTGGTTATACACGAATTCTCAAGACAGTCCAACGTCGTGGCGATGCTGCGCAACTGGTTATCTTGGAGCTCGTTGATTAACAAAAAAACTTGAGAATTTATTTCTCAAGTTTTTTTTTTTGCTAATTTTTACGATTTAATAATAATGTGGCAAGATGGCTTAATTTTTGTCGTAATGCATTATTTGGCAATTTATTCAGGAGATCATCAAGTTCCTGACTATATTCAGCTAAAAGAGAATTTAGACGCGACATGGCATCACTTTCAAGAACAACATTGTGAATGTGTACGAGTTGATCATCGGTAATTCCATCTCTCAAAGCCAGTAGTTCCTTCAATTCTGCATTGATATCTGGATTTTCTAAAGCAAATAAGATAGGTGCTGTGTATATGCCATTTCGAATGTCTTGACCAGCAGGTTTACCGAGTGAAAGCTGTTCAGTAATTGACTCAAAATCAAGATAGTCATCTAATAACTGAAAAGCAATGCCAAGATTCTCACCCAGTTTACCTACAACATCAAGTAATTGAGAACTTACACCATCTGAGCTTGTGGCTCCAAATAGTACACTGAGTTTAAATAAAGCAGCTGTCTTACCGGTGATTTGGGTGAGATAGTTATCAAAAGAAGTATCAGTTAAATATCGATTGTGTTTTTGTGTTAATTCACCAAACAAGATATTTCTTAAAGATTCTAATGCTAGCTTATTTGCTTGAATATTGTCAGCATCATTTAATAGTGATAACATTCCAGTAAGCAAGTAATCGCCGGCATAAACAGCTGTATCCTTACCAAAATGTGCTTGAATACTATCTTGTCCGCGTCTCAGTTTGGATTCGTCAATGATATCATCGTGTATTAGTGTAGCAAGGTGCAAAAGCTCAATACTTGCTCCTAACACAATAGCTTTCTGATTATACGGCGCATCAGTTAATTCGGAGAAAAGTAATGTCAGTGCAGGACGAACTAATTTTCCAGCACTAGCTTGTGAACGAATAGCATTATCAATTTCTGAAAAACCAATACGCCAACTTTCAGACATTTCTATTAATACATTTTGAAGCGGTGGGTTTAATTCTGGGAAAGTGTCCCAAATTTTTGGTAACGACGGCATTGCCATGGGAGTCTCTTTTCATTGATTATGTACAAAGTGCGAGAGTAATGATACTCACACTTTATTATTATAACTTATTTTTCTAATTCATTATATGTTGATTTTGCTTTACCATACCAGAGACCACCAAAAATCTTTTGGAGTAGCGGCACGACATAAAAATCTAAACCAAATCCACGACCAGAACCGTTCATAATTGCCAAACTACTCAACATGACAAACCAGTGCGTGAGTTCAAACGAATGTGTTGCTCCGGAAACAATCGTAAGGAGGATTGATAATAAGCCCAAAGGCCACGTAAATAGTCCAAGTAAGATACCTGCGCCAGTAACAATTTCAATAAAGCTAGCAAGACCACTTTGCCAGAAGAAATTGTTTAAATCACCGGCATTTCCTAGTGCAACTAAAATCCAGAATATACCTAAAAACAAACGTAGTGGTGTTGACCATAGGACATTGCCAAGACGTGATATGCTTCCCTTGAACGGGTTACGGCCGTCTTCTGTACGGAAGAATTCATCCAACATATAATGGAAGATGGAATAGGCTGAACGGATTTGAGAGTAGAAGAAGAGGTTGATACCGTGCTTTGCAATGCTGGCGATAAATCCTGAAAAGTTAAGGCCCATTAAGCTAGCGACAGTGTAATGGGATCCAATTGAAACCGCGAAACCGTGATACTTTACAGCTTCAGAAAATGTTTTGGCTTTGCCTAGGCCAAAATCAGCAAGGATATTAGCAGACGCTGCACGAGCAGCACTTTCAGCACCTTCAACGGTTTGTGGGATTGGCCCGGTTTTTTCATCAACGTAAGAAAGTGTATCTCCAGCCACATAAATGTCCTTTTCTGGAGTGCCATCTTCTTTAGTGGCGCGCATATAATCATCAGCCTCAATACGACCACCACGGCCATATTTGAATCCCCAGTTTGATATGAATGATTTGGCTTTGACACCAGCAGTCCATATTAATGATTTTGTTGGTAATGTCGATCCGTCTTGGAAGAATACACCATTCTCATCGACCCCAGTGACTCTTGAGTTCAATCGTATATCGACACCATTGTCCTCCATATATTTGAAAGCCTTGTCAGCTAATTTGCGGTCTTTTAACATGTTTAGGATAGAAGGAGATGCCTCAAGTAGGACAAGCTTAATTTCGCTTTCATCTAATTTGTAAGTTTGAGCCAATACTTTACGTTGTTCGATAAATTCGCCCATTAGTTCGGCGCCCGTGAAACCAGATCCTACAACGGCAATAGTTAACATTTGTTCACGCTTGTCGGGATCAAGCTCAGCGGCTCCTTGACCAATAATATTTTCAACGTGATTTCGAATTTTCAGTGATTCTTCCATTGACCACAATTCAAATCCATGTTCTTTAACGCCTGGCGTACCAAAATCGTTTGACTGACCACCAACTGCTAAAACAAGTTTTTCGTATGGAATATCACCCTGGGTTGTTGAGATTGTCTTTTTATCTTTATTGATATTTGTTACTTCAGTCGTTAATAATTTAACATTCTTATCTTGGTAGAAGAGATGTTCTAAATCTTCTTGCACATGTTTTGGTTTAACACGTTGAGAAGCAACTTCATGTAACTCTGTCATGTATGTAAAGTATGAATGCTTATCAACTAAGATGATATTATATTCTTTATGACTTCTTAGCTTTTTAGACAATGTTTTTGCTGCGAAGACGCCACCAAAACCGGCGCCGACAATGACGATATTTTTCTCGTTCATGGGATGCTTCCTTTGTGAAATTTATTGTTTATTAGCGTTTTACCTCTTCTAGTATAGACTAGTTTATGCTAATTTACTAGGTTTATGAGAGTAGTTCTTTGTGAAAATATGGAATTTGTATTGTGAAATGGTTCCACCTATTTTTTAGAGGAAAATATGCTAAAATAAGTAGTAATGGTTAAAGCGATAAAGATAGACAATTTAAAGTATAGTTATGACGAACGCTCCTTATTCAGCGATTTTAATTTAGATATTGATGCTGGACAATGGGTTGCTTTGGTGGGACACAATGGCTCTGGTAAATCAACTTTGGCAAAACTGATTTTAGGGCTTTTAGTGGCAGAACAAGGTGATATTGATGTTTTTGATGAACGTCTGACTGTCGAAACTGTGCACCATGTCCGATCAAAAATTGGCATGGTTTTTCAAAATCCAGATAACCAATTTGTTGGTGCAACTGTTGCTGACGATGTTGCTTTTGGTCTAGAAAATATCCAGGTTGAGAGCTCGGAAATGCCTCAAAAAATAGATAATGCACTGACTATCGTTGGCATGCAAGAGTTTAAAAATCGGGAGCCACATACACTGTCAGGTGGACAAAAGCAACGCGTTGCCTTAGCAAGTGTGTTAGCACTACAACCCAAGATTATTATTTTAGATGAAGCGACTGCAATGTTAGATCCTGATGGCCGCGCTACGGTCATGGAGACATTACAGAAATTAAAAAAGCAGTTTGGTAAAGAGTTAACATTAGTGACTATTACGCACGATATGGATGAAGCGACACTCGCTGACCGAGTAGTGGTTATTAATGACGGGCAAAAAATCTTAGATGGTACACCAGCTGAAGTTTTTTCACAACGAAAAGCGCTACATGAAAATGGATTAGAGCTACCTTTTGCTAATGAGTTAGCATTTCATTTAAACGAGAAACCTAATAAATATATGGACGAAAGAGAACTGATACAGTGGCTATCAACTTTGAACAAGTGAATTTTAGTTATGGTGCTGGTACAACTTTAGCGCAGCCAATTCTGCATGATATTAATGTAACGATACCGGATGGACAAGTAACGGCAATTATTGGTCAGACTGGTTCGGGCAAGTCAACTTTTATACAACATTTAAATGGTTTATTGAAACCTACAACAGGACGAGTAGTTATTGATGATTTTGTTTTGACGAGTGACTTGAAGGAAAAAAACCTAACCTCTTTGCGGGCCAGAGTGGGTATGGTTTTTCAATTTCCAGAAAATCAGTTGTTCGCAAATACAGTCTTAGAAGACGTCATGTATGCCCCAATAAATTTTGGTTATGCTAAAGCAGATGCTGAGTTTGCGGCAAAAACTGCCCTGAAACAGGTGAATGTCTCTGAGGAATTATGGGATAAATCACCTTTTGAACTTTCGGGTGGACAGATGCGTCGTGTTGCTATGGCAGGGACGTTGGCAAGTAATCCAGATATTATTGTTTTAGATGAGCCAGCTGCTGGCTTAGATCCAAAAGGGCAAAAAGAATTGCTTGCAATTGTGAGAGGACTGAAAGAAGCAGGTAAACTGGTAGTTTTCATTTCTCATCAAATGGATCATGTAATTGCTGTAGCTGACCATGTAATTGTGATGCATGATGGTGGTGTTGTGGCAGAAGGAACGCCAGTTGAAATATTCAATAAAGATCTGGTTTGGTTTAAAACGGTTGCTTTGGATTTGCCTAAGGCAGGACAGTTTGCGGAGCAGTTGCGTCAAAAGGGACATATATTGCGGCATCGTCCATTATTATTGACGGAATTAGCGACTATGTTAAATGAGGAAAAACGGCATGAATAATATTATGATTGGCCGTTTTGTGCCAGGGGATTCTTGGATTCACCGTTTAGATCCAAGAACTAAAATGATTGGAACCTTTATTTTTATTTTTGTGATGTTGTGGTCAACATCGTGGGCGACCTATGCATGGTCAGCGGCTTTCGTTGTTTTAGCAATACGCTTAACAAAGCAGCCATTTAGACTTTATTGGGATGGATTAAAACCAATTTTTTGGCTAATTCTATTTACAGTGGTCTTGCAGCTTTTTTTTACGCCGGGAACACCAGTATTATTACATGCTGGACCACTAAAAGTGACGATTCCGGGCATTATTAATGCTATTTATGTTATGATTCGTTTTGTTTTAATCATTTTGATGTCAACAATTTTGACGTTAACAACGCCACCGACAAGTATTGCAAACGCGTTAGAATCTTTATTGAAGCCTTTGAAAAAGATCCACGTACCAGTAGCTGAACTTTCATTGATGCTATCAATCGCGCTGCGTTTTGTACCACTGTTAATGGATGAAACGCAAAAAATCATGAATGCACAAAAGTCACGTGGTATGAGCTTTTCAACAGGGGGACCAATTAAAAGAGCCAAAGCTATTGTGCCATTACTTATTCCGCTGTTCGTGGGTGCATTACAACGAGCACTAGATTTAGCCAATGCGATGGAGGTTCGTGGATTTCAAGACGCCACACAACGAACAAAGTATCGTGTACTATCTTATGGCAGCAATGATCGCAGCGCGTTTATAGGATTAATCGGGTTTACGATTATATTTATTGGTATTAATTTTTTTATAAAATGAGGCAATAAGAGGAGAAATTTATGCCACGATATAAAGCAGTTATAGCTTACGATGGTGCTGAATTTTTTGGGTTTCAATTGCAAACAAAAAACGGTGTTGAGTCTGTACGTACAGTCCAAGGGGAGCTTAATAAAGTCATCAATAAAATGGCAAAGAACCCATCACCGCAGATTAAAGTAGTAGGTGCATCGCGCACTGATACGGGTGTTCATGCTTTTGGTCAAGTAGTTCATTTTGATTTGCCATTCAATATTGATCCAGAAGGCGTGCGCAAGGGGATGAATACGTTGTTGCCATTTGATGTGGTTGTAAATCATGTAGAACATGTTTCTGATGACTTTCATGCACGATTTAATACACATTCTAAGCGGTATATTTATCGTGTATCTACGACTGACTACAAGGATCCTTTTAAACGCAAATACACGGGACATTTCCATTGGAAACTGGATATAAACAGAATTAAAGCTGCTTTACCTGACCTCTTAGGTGAGCATGATTTTGCTAGCTTTGCTGCCTCAGGAAATGAAACGGCTACAACTATTCGTTTGATTACTCGGGCTGACGTTGATGAGAAACCAGAAGAACATGAGATAGTATTCACCTTTGAAGGGAATGCTTTCTTATACAATCAAATCCGTATCATGGTTGGTGTACTATTAGAAATTGGTACCGGAAAACGACCAGTACATGATATTGTTCGACTGATAGAAGTTAAGGATCGGGAACAAGCTAGGTATACTGCACCAGCAAGTGGCCTATACTTGGACGAGATTGATTACAATTGAACAATATTTGTTATAATGAAACCAGTACTACTTTAAGGGGGGAGTAATTATGACGTTTTTTGAAGAGTATATTCAAGCTTCACGAGGGCTTGTTTTCGTGGCAACAACTAGAGATAATCAACCAAGTATTCGAATCATGGGATTTGCGGTCAGTCCAGAACGTGAAAATCTGTGGTACTTTAACGTTGATCCGACATCATATAAAGTTCATGATATCGATAATAATGACAAGGTAGCTATCATTACGCCATTTAATGAAAATGGCGCACGTATTGAATCAAATAATGCAACTATGAGACGTTCTGATAAAACATGGGCAGATGTTAAACCATTATTTATTGACAACAAATCTTATATGCAGGGGCACCCAGATATCGAAAATGAGATTGTACTGGAACTCCACATTCATTCTGCTAGTCTTGCGTCATATGGGTATAAAAAAGATGTTAATTTTGAGTAAAATAATTGACATGAGACGCTTTTTTGGTTAAGATAGAAGACGGTATTGTTTACCTCACGATAAGCCCCGGAAACTTATTGTAAATGCTTGGCAAGGAACGGCTGAGTCAGTAAACAACTAATCAAAGGAGCGCAAACATGCGTACAACATTTTTAGCAAAACCAGGTGAAATCGAAAAGAAGTGGTATATTATTGATGCAAAAGACGTCGTTTTGGGACGTTTGTCAACAGTAGTAGCTTCAATTTTGCGTGGTAAGAACAAGCCAACGTTCACACCAAACGTTGACATGGGTGACAATGTCATCATCATCAATGCAAGCGAAGTTAAGTTGACTGGTAAGAAGGCCACTGATAAGGTTTATTACCACCACTCAAACCACCCAGGTGGTTTGAAGGCTCGCACAGCTGGAAACTATCGTGAATTCAACCCTGAAAAGTTGCTTGAGTTATCAATCCACGGTATGTTGCCAAAGAACACTTTGGGACGTAAGCAAGGCTTGAACTTGCACGTGTATGCAGGATCAGAACATGATCACGCTGCACAAAAGCCCGAAGCACTTGACATCAACAAGTTAGTTTAAGAAAGGAGAATCTCAATTATGACTACAGCAGTACAATATGCCGGCACAGGTCGTCGTAAGAACTCAGTTGCTCGTGTACGTTTGGTTCCAGGTAATGGCCAAATCACAATGAACGGCAAGTCAATCGAAGAATATATTCCTTTTGCTAACTTGCGTGAAGTTGTTTTGCAACCATTTAACGTTACTGAAACATTAGGTAACTATGACGTATTAGTTAACGTTATTGGTGGTGGTTATTCTGGTCAAGCTGGTGCAACACGTCACGGTATCGCCCGTGCTTTGTTGACAGTAGATCCTGATTTCCGTGCAGCATTGAAGGCAGCAGGTTTGTTGACTCGTGACTCACGTATGAAGGAACGTAAGAAGCCAGGTTTGAAGAAAGCCCGTAAAGCATCACAATTCTCAAAGCGTTAATATTTTTATTATATCGGCGTTTAAAAACACTTTTCTTTTATTGAAAAGTGTTTTTTTGATTTGATATCACGTTGCTAGTAATTTAAATGTGATATACTGTTCATGAATTTAATCTTCATTTTGAAGCACTTAAAACTCTGTTTTTTAGTTTTTGTTTAGATACAGATAAATCATTTGAGGAGTACATCCATGAATTTTGACCAACTACTTTACGCGGAAGTTTTGGCTCAGCATAATTCTATGCAGAAAGCTGCTGATGTACTACACATCAGTAAGTCTGGACTAAGCATAGCCATACATCAACTTGAAAATGAATTAGAAGTAACTCTTTTTGATAAATCATCATCTGGAACTAAGCTAACCTCAGAAGGAAGACAATTATTGTCTTCAATTTCCGATATTTTACGTTTTAAAAATAATCTTGAGAAAACTGCTACGATTGTTGCTAATCCTCAAAAGCATCAAAAAGTTTCAATTCATTATATGAACACAATGTTAAAACCTTTTATCAGCACCTTTATTGATAATTATGTCGCTAAATTTGAAAATGTTCAGGTAAATATTAGTTGTCACGAATTTGAATCAATTGTTCGTCGTGTACGCAGTCAAGAAATTGATGCCGGCTTTATCGCAATAAATAATATCAATGATGAAAGCATTAAAAATTTAGATTTCACACCAGTTTGTGACAGTAAGTTAGTTTTATTTTGCGCACCGAATAATCCGCTAAATGCTTTGAATCGGCCGATATCTTTAACAGATTTAAAAAAACAAAAATTTAGTCTTTTCAATGATAAATTCCACGATGAAATTTTCGAAAGATTACAATTTCAATGTGGACCGTTATCACTTGTGTTAAGAGTCGATGATGCTTGGGCAATGAACCAAGCAATAATTAATTTAAACACCGTCTGTTTTGGTAGAATTGTTCAAGGGAATTTATCTAGTAATACAGATTTTTCGAAGCTTAAGATCATTCATATTGGTCATGTTTTTGATGATGATTTCAAGCTCGGTTGGTTAACTAATCCAAATTATATGATATCCGAGAAAGCCCAAGAATTACTGAGAGATATTACTGCAGAAGTAAAAAAAGATGCTCAATAAAGAGCATCTTTTTAAGTTAAATTTATTTTGTTCCGTCGTGAGTTACAGCGTCGCCTAGTTTAACATCTGTGAGCGTTTTAAGATAGTCTATGCCAGGCATATCGAAATATGCTGTGTTTGCAAGTAGATCAATCAATCCTGGTGTTAGATGTGATTCTTTCACTGATTCTTCGTTGAATTCTAAGAAAATATGGTCAGCTTGACCGTTTTTGATTTTATAACCAATTTGGTTGTCAATTAAAGTGGGGCGTCCTAAACTTACAATATCAACATATTGCAGAGCATCCTTCATTTTCTCAACTGTGTGGATACCGCCAGCAATCATCAGAAGAGCTGGCTTTTTTACTCGTTCTCCGAGTAGTTGTGCATAGTTTTTATCAGAATCGGTTGGTGTCGCAGTATAATCATTTGTCGAAAGGTGGACATAGTCAAATTCAAAATTTTCGGTCAATTGGTTAACTAGTAATTGAGCTTCGTGCCATGTATAGCCGATATTATCTTCGTGAACCTCTTCGGGGCTAATTCGATAACCGATAATAAAGTCTTTTGGGGCATTTTCCTTGGCTACCTTGAATACTTCTCGTGCGACTTCGAGGGCAAAATTCATCCGTTTTTCAAGACTACCGCCCCAAAAGTCAGTGCGAACATTAGAATAAGCAGAAAAAAATTCTTGATGCAAATAGTGATTTGCTCCGTGAATTTCGATGCCATCAAAGCCACTAGCAATTGCACGTTTTGTTGCGGTACCGAAATCTTTTACAATTTGCCAGACTTCATCTTCGGACAACTCGTGTAAAGGATAATTAATCCATGGAAAATCAATGTTTGAAGGTACCTCTACTTGTCCGCCGAGCGCATAGCGATACTGTGCCTCACGTCCAGAATGGACTAGTTGAAGGATAGCTTTATTACCATCTTTTTTTAATTTCTCAGTAATTTTTTTAAATCCTGGGACAAAACTATCGTCATAAATTGCTAATTGTTCACGGTCGGGTGCCCAAGAACGTGATGGACCGCCATTAGGACTGACGCTCGTGTACTCAACAATTACCATACCAGCTGATTGTGAACGGGCATTATAGTAATTGATTGTGTCTTGTGTTACTTTTTCATTTAAGCCACTATTTGTCAGCATAGGTGACTGAGCAGTCCTAGTATCTATTGTTGCGCCATGCCGAAAAGTTACCTTGTCTATTAAGTTTTTCATTATAAGAGCCTCCGTTTCATAAACAAAGTATAACATTTCACAAACTTTTCGGAATTTCTGAAAAATGAATGGATCGTCAACTTTTATTGAACACAACAGAATTTGAACGTGATGTGATGCCTAATAATATATTCATTTTATATTATTCTACATTAAAAAAATGGCTTCACCATATGAAAATAAAGCTTTTTCAATTTTAAAATAATTATGCTTCATTCGATGGATTATGTCATTCGTTCATAAATAATCCAAGCGATTAAGTATGTTAAAAACACAAGAGTCAGCATATTTGTTAACATTACAATAATAAAAATGCTTATACTTGTGATGTTTGTACTTATTGATAGACTGCGGTGAAAGTAATATGGATTGTATCATTGCAAATGCTATCAGCGGGGTAGTAACAATATTGCCTGTTTGCTCAAAAATAATTTTTTTCATGTTTGATTTTCCTCATTAATAGTGAATAGATCAGTCAGTGGTGTTTTCAGTGCTTGTGCTAACTGGAAGGCCAATATCAAAGAAGGTGTATAGTTTCCTTTTCTATAGAAACAATAGTTCGCCTTGAAACACCAATTTATTTTGCTAGAGATTCTTGCGTCAAATGAAGCGATTTTCTAACGGGTTGAACATTGTTATTAATTTTCATTGGAGGCCTCGCAATATTGATGAGCAATCTACTTCACTTTTAAATGTAATCACAACATGTAATTATCACAAAAATGCTTGCCATGTCTCTCAGTATTTGGTATACTATTATAGTTGTTTGAGATATGGGAGTGTAGCGAAGTCTGGCTAAACGCGACGGACTGTAACTCCGTTCCTTCGGGTTCGTAGGTTCGAATCCTACCGCTCCCATTGCCGATAAAAGCTAACGGCAAAATAAATTAGCTATTGCCCCTTCGCCAAGTGGTAAGGCATCGGTTTTTGGTACCGACATGCGCTGGTTCGAATCCAGCAGGGGCAACTATTAAAGGAATCCTTCGGGATTCCTTTTTTTGTATAAAATAAATTTTCAACACAAAGAAAAAGCTATACAATTAAGTATAGCTTTTGTTATAGTGCAGCTAGCGGGAGTCGAACCCGCACGCCCTAAACGGGCACAGGATCCTTAATCCTGCGCGTCTGCCAATTCCGCCACAGCTGCAAATATGAATTGACAACTATATAATTATACCCATTAAATCTAATCTCGTCAATAGATATTCAATGACAGCGAGCGTGTAATGTTTGATAGAATAGAAGTAATGGAGAAAACACATGAGATTTTTTAATCGAAAAAAAACAGAAGTAATCACACCAGAAATACAGGCCCATAATGAAGCTTTACAAAATGAAAATGATGATTTATTAGATCAGATTGAAGCTTTGAAATTAGATGTTTCAGAACTGAAATCGGAAAACCAACATTTGACCGAACGCCTTTCACGTAGTAAGTACCAGCAAAAGTTAACTAAAACAGGTGGCGGACTGGCCGTTTTGTTTATTAGCTACATGTTGCTATCCTTGCTGGGTGAACCTTCTCGTTATATGATTTGGTTATTATTAATTGAGGCGGTCTTTATTTTTATGATGCTTAGAGGAGACGAAAAATGAGTCAACATAATGCTTCACGTATACCTTTTGTAGTTGCAAATTGGAAAATTAATAAGTTGCACGCTGATGTTGCAGAATTTTTGGACAAGGTGAACGGTAAGGTGCCTGCTGAAAATGTTGTGGAAACAGGTATTGCGGCACAAGATTTATTCTTGTCAGACATGGTTCGAGCTACAGCACAGTCACCCATACATATTGTCGCAGAAAATGTTCATTGGGAAGACAGTGGAGCTTACACAGGCGAAACATCACCAAAAGCATTGAAAGATATTGGCGCCAAATATGTTTTAATTGGGCATTTTGAACGTCGAAAGTTTTTTAATGAGACTGATTCAACAGTTAATTTGAAAGTCACTGCTGCACTTAGAAATGGCTTACGCCCAATTATCGATGTCGATGAGGATATGAGTACCTATGCCCAGTTTATGGACGCGGAACCCTCAGTGGCTCAAGTGGCTGCCGCGTTGGCAGGCGTCTCTGTTGACCAAATCCGCAACGTTACACTTGCGTATGAGCCCACATGGGCAATTGGATCAGGTGAGGCCGCAAGTGCGGTCCAAGCGCAAAAAGCAGCTCATCTGATACGTCAGACGCTGGCCAAGTTATATTCACCTGTTATTGCTGAACAAGTTCGCGTTTTATATGGCGGATCGGTGACACCAGACAACGCTCGCGAAATAATGTTGCAAAAAGATATAGATGGTGTGTTGGTTGGCACATCCGCTCTTGATCCAGAAAAGTTTCTACAACTTGTTGCCATTGCGCAAGATCCAGAAGTCCCAGAATTTAATATTGAGAATACTTAAAAAGCAGTGCCCTAAAAGGGTGAACTCAATAGTTGTTGCACATTACTTTGCTTTATGTATTGAGGAAATTTTTGGCTATGACTCTTACCCTGTGATATAATATACATGGTATATAACCGAAAACCAAAGGAGAATTAAAACATGTCTTTAATCACTGATATTATCGCACGCGAAGTCCTTGACTCACGTGGAAACCCTACACTTGAAGCTGAAGTTATCACAGAATTGGGTGGCTTTGGTCGTGGAATGGTCCCTTCAGGTGCATCAACAGGTGAACACGAAGCTGTTGAATTGCGTGATGGAGACAAGTCACGTTTTGGTGGTAAGGGAACAACAAAGGCTGTTGCCAATGTTAACGATGCTATCGCTAAGGCTTTGGTTGGTAAGTTCGACGTAACTGACCAACGTGCAATCGATCAAGCTATGATCGAACTCGACGGTACAGAAAACAAGGGTAACTTGGGTGCAAACGCTATTTTGGCTGTTTCAATCGCTGCTGCCCGTGCTGCTGCTGACGAATTAGGTGTACCTTTGTTCTCATACTTGGGTGGTGCAAATTCATACGTATTGCCAACACCTATGATGAACGTTATCAATGGTGGTGCTCACTCAGCAAACAAGGTTGACTTCCAAGAATTCATGATTATGCCTGTTGGCGCACCAACAGTTAAGGAAGCAATTCGTTATGGTTCAGAAACTTTCCACGCTTTGAAGAAGTTATTAGAAGCTGATGGTAAGGCAACTTCAGTTGGTGATGAAGGTGGATTTGCTCCTGACTTCGCTGATAACGAAGAACCTTTGAAATATTTGATCCGTGCGATTGAAGCCGCTGGTTATAAGCCTGGTAAGGATATCGCAATCGCTGTTGATGTTGCTTCATCAGAATTGTATGATGCAGAAACAAAGACATACAAGTTGCGTTGGTCAACTGGAGAAGAATTCACAACACCTGAATTTATCAAGTATCTTGAAGATTTGGCAGATCGTTACCCAATCATTTCAATCGAAGATCCTATCGACGAAAACGAATGGGAAGACTGGGCTGCAATTACAGCCGAATTGGGCAAGAAGGTTCAATTAGTTGGTGATGACTTCTTCGTTACTAACACACAATACCTTGAAAAGGGTATCAACATGGGTGCTGCTAACTCAATCTTGATCAAAGTTAACCAAATTGGTACTTTGACAGAAACTTTCGAAGCTATTGAAATGGCTAAGGAAGCTGGTTACACGGCTATCGTTTCTCACCGTTCAGGTGAAACAGAAGACACAACAATTTCTGACTTGGTTGTTGCTACAAACGCTGGCCAAATCAAGACAGGCTCATTGTCACGTACTGACCGTATCGCTAAGTACAACCAATTGATCCGTATCGAAGAATTGTTGGACACAACTGCTAAGTATAAGGGTATCCATTCATTCTATAACTTGTCAGCTGCTGCCCGCGAAGTTATTGAAAACAAGTAAAAAAAAACTAAATCGGCCGTTTGGTCGTTTTTTTTTATATGAAATGATTAAAAACTATTTTGTCTTGCAAATATAAGTGAAAAAGGAGCAAGCACAATGGATGATTTGAAACGTTGCTCCTGGGTAGATAATTATCCAGATTCCAATATTATGACAACTTATCATGATGCAGAGTGGGGACAACCTAACCAATATAGTGACGAAAAGTTATTTGAACTGTTGACTTTAGAAGTGTTTCAAGCTGGGTTAAGCTGGGAGACCTCGTTAAAAAGACGTTCAGGGATGAACACTGCATTCCTCTCCTTTGATATTGATTTAGTGTCTAAAATGACAAACGAGGACATTGAACGATTAAAAAACAATCCTAATATTATTAGCAATAAACTAAAAATTACATCAACTATTCACAATGCACGAGTCATTAGACAGATTCGTCAGCAGAGGGGGAGTTTTTTTGACTATATGTGGTCGTTCACTGATGGTCAGATTATCAATCACCATATTACCAGTGGGGATGAAATTCCCAGTCAAAATGAATTATCGCAACAGATAACGAAGGACATGAAGAAACAAGGGTTTAAATTTATCGGACCGGTAATTGTGTATTCTTACCTGCAAGCAATAGGCATCATCAATGATCATGAACAGTGTTGTAGTTTTAATCCAGACAATGCAAGATTATAAGTATAATGTAGTCATATTTTTTCTAATACAATCCTAATATTAAATGTGATAAACTACCCTTAGAGGGCTCAATCTATGGCAAAATTACAGGGTGTTATTCTTTTAAACACTGATGCTGCTGCATTGCAAATTGTTGACAGTCGTGGGCGTCAAATTGAGCATGTTAAGCGCGAATATAGCGAAAAAAATTTACCATTAGCTAGTTTTTCTGCTGAAGTGATGCAGCGTGCATTATCACAGCTACAACGATTCCAACAACTTCTTCGTGATTATGGTGTAGAAGATGTGCGTTTGTACGGTAGTGAAAACTTGTCCAAGATGCTGAATGCTATTTATTTTGTCGATCAAGTAGAAAATGTAACGGGCCTTGAATTACTTTGGCTAAATGCCAATCAAGAAAATTATTATCGGCAGTTGGCCTTGCGCGTTCATGATGAAAAAATTTTAAATGAACGGTACGCATTTGTACTAGGTGTTAGCTCTACAAGAATAGACTTATCCTATTTTGAAAATAATCAGTTTAAATTCTCGCAGCATTCAGCCATTGGACCAGTGCGATTAACACAGTCCATCAGAGATATGGCTGCAGAAATTACTGAAATACCAGATTTAATACCAGAATTTATTGATAGTAAATTAGCAGATTTTTGGCATATGTTACCGCCTGTTCAAGCAACTGATACAATTATTTTGCTTGGGGCCGATGTATTAAATCAGCTGTTTTTAAATAAAAAGCCCAAAACTACAATTCATAAATCAGAGCTGCAATCATTAATTCATAGTTTTAATCAGATGAACAAACAAGCTATTGCTGAGCAATATAGCATTGATTTGAATGATATTTGGATGGTCTTCATGGAAGCTGTGTTGGTTGTCGAAGTGATGTCAGCTGTTGGTGCTAGTAATTTACATATGAGTAGCTTGACAGTCTTAGATGGGCTGGTCGTTAAAGACAACAATGCACAAAATGATATCATTACTGCCGCACGTGGTATTGCAGATAGATATATGGTTGAAGAGAAGCATCGAGAGTTGGTTCTGAGATATGCTTGGCGACTATTTGATCGTTTAAAAAGAATTCATCGATTGAGTGCGCGTGACCGGCTCTTATTAGGTGTCGCTGCTTTGACGCACGACGTTGGTAGTTTTATTAATTCTCAGAAGCATTATCAATATTCTGAAGAAATTTTAGAAGGAATTGATTTTCATGGATTATCAACCTCTGAGCAACGAATGATTGCGTCAATTGCACGGTATCATAGCGCTGAAACTCCTGATAATGCACTGCGATCAACGCAAGAGTTTTCCCCAAGACAACGTATGCGCATTGCTAAAATGGCCGCATTATTACGCTTGGCGGATGCCCTTGATGATAGCCGATTACAAAAAATTAGTAAATTAACTGTGTCTATCGGTACAGAAAAAATTACAGTAATCGGACAATCTGCCGCGGATTTGCAATTGGAAATGTATATATTTGCACAAAAAGCGCATTTTTTTGAGGCTGTGTTTGGATTGCCCATTGTATTGAAACGTCAGGGGAAAAGGAGCTGAAAAGCACTATGACAGATCTGAAACAACACAAATATTATGTTAATCGTGAAATGAGTTGGTTAGCTTTTAATAAACGTGTGCTTGAAGAAGGGCGCGATACACAAAATCCTATCCTAGAGCGCGCTAATTTTTTGGCGATTACACAAAAAAACATGGATGAATGGTTCATGGTTCGTGTGGCAAGCTTACAACAACAAATGTTTGTAGGTCACGATAAGGTGGATGCATCTGGTTTATCGCCCAAACAACAGCTAATTAAAATTTCTGCCGCTGCAGGAGAACAAATTAAAAACCAGTACCAAGTATTAAATCGTAGTATTATTCCGACCATGAAAAAGTTAGGTTTTTCATTGGTCCATAAAAATGATTTGACGAATGCACAAGTTAACTTTTTAAAGAAATTTTTTGAGAAGGAGTTACGTCCAGTCTTAACGCCGATGGCGATTGATAGTACACGACCATTTCCTTTTTTGGCAAATGATACGTTAAATATTGGTGTTCGTCTGAAAAAAAACGACGAAAAATCTGAAAAATATATTGCAGTATTACAGGTTCCAGAAACCTCTGGACGAGTAATCGCACTACCAGAAGAAAATCAAGTGATTTTAGTAGAAGATGTTGTGCAACTATTTTTAGATGCGCTTTTTCCAGGTTATACCATTAAAGAATCAAATGTTTTTCATATTTTACGTGATATGGAATTAGATGTTGCTGATGATGAAGATACGCCCAATATTTTGCAAGAAGTACAAAGTAAATTGCAAGAACGGGAGCGTGGACGAGTTATCCGTGTGATTGTAAGTGCGAACACGGGTAAAATGTTGATGACCCAACTCATCAAAGCCTTACAGGTCCCTGATGATAGAATTTATGAAGTGAGTGGTCCGATTGATTTAACATTCATCAGTTCATGGTTGAAAGTAATTGATGCACCTACACTAGAATATACATCATTTCATGGGTACGAAAATCCCGACTTGACCGCTGATAAAATATTTGAAAGTATACGAAAACGCGATTATCTGTTGCATCACCCCTATGATTCATTTAAGCCAGTAGTTCAGTTTATTCAAACAGCTGCTATAGATGATGATGTGCTAGCCATTAAAATGACTCTATACCGTGTATCCGGCAATTCACCAATTATTAAGGCACTCTCTGATGCTGCTCAACGTGGCAAGCAGGTAACGGTATTGCTTGAAATCAAGGCACGCTTTGACGAGGAAAATAATGTCCATTGGGCGCGTGAATTAGAGCAAAAGGGCGTCCATGTGGTCTATGGACTTCGTGGACTAAAAGTGCATGCTAAAATGGCCATGGTAGTGCGACGGGAAAGTGATACTATTCGTCGATATGTCCATCTCGCTACTGGAAACTATAATGATGTTACAGCGAATTTTTATACGGATCTTGGATTGCTAACAGTGGATAGCGAATTAGGTGCAGATGTGGCTTCGATTTTTAATATTCTAACGGGTTACTCTGATCCGAGTTTTTTTCATCAACTGCATATGTCACCTAATGGCATTCGTGAGTTTATTTATGAAAAAATAAACGTCGAAATTAAGAATGCTAAGGCAGGAAAACCATCCGGTATTAAGATGAAATTCAATTCGTTATCTGATGAACGAATGATTCGTCATTTGTATGAAGCAAGTGAAGCCGGTGTACCAGTAGAATTGATAGTTCGAGGAATTACAATGCTCAAGGTTGGTATTCCAAAAGTCAGTGAAACGATAGCTGTGCATTCAATTGTTGGCCGTTTTTTGGAACATAGTCGGGTGTTCATCTTTCATAATGATGATAGTCCACAAGTTTATTTATCTTCTGCAGATTTAATGACAAGAAACTTAGATCGACGTGTTGAATTGTTATTCCCAATTCGCAATGCTGGTTTGTCTCAACAGGTGATTAATATTTTTGAAATCATGTGGGCAGATAATGTTAAAACACGTGTCTTACAACCAGATGGATCGTTTGATAAAATTGATCGTAGAGGCTTATCCTCTGTTAACGCACAAGAAATGTTTATAGCTGAATCTATGGTCAAACAAATTGAGTTAAAGCAACAACAGGACCGAGAAAATACGCAAAAAGAATTTGAGCCAATCAACAACCCGTTTATAGGAGGTGAATCATGACTGTTATAGCAGTAATAGATTTAGGATCGAACTCAGTACGGATGACAATTAGTAGATATCATCAAGATGGTCATTATGAAGTAGTGAATAGATTACAAGAGATGGTACGCCTCTCTGAAGGAATGGGTGAAAATAAAGTTTTACAACCTGAGGCTATTAAACGTACGATGAACGCCTTGAAGAATTTCAAGGAAACGCTGGACAAGTATCCAAAAGCGAAAATAAGAGCAGTGGCCACTGCAGCTGTCCGACAAGCAACAAACCAAATGGCATTTTTGACGGAATTTGAAGAAACAATGGGTTTCACGCTGCAAGTACTAACAGGTGAAGAAGAGGCACACTATGATTACGTTGGTATTGTTAATACACTAAACATAAACGATGCCTTAATTTTGGATACTGGTGGTGCCTCTGCAGAATTGATTTTAGTTCGAAACAAAGAATCAGTTCACGAAATAAGTCTGCCTATTGGCGCAGTGACGATTAGCGAAATGTTTCTTGAGAAGGATGTTATTAATGCGGATTCTTTGTTTCAAGCAACTGTAGCCTTAAGGCAAATGTTTGGAGATGTTTCTTGGCTCAGTGATGCCATGCATTTGCCGTTGGTGGCATTGGGTGGTAGCAATCGTACTTTAGCTAAAATTTCTCGACGTCAGCGAAAAATCACTGATATGCCAATTCATGGATACCATCTGAGTAAGCAAGATGCAACAGATATATATCAAAAGATATTAAGTAAAAATCTAGTTGAACGACAGAAAATGGCTGGCTTAGCCAAGGATCGTGGTGACATTATTGTCGGTGGCTTATTGCCGTTGGTAGAACTGCTGCTTTTTCTAGGCGGACAGCAGGTCATATTCTCACAAGCTGGTCTGCGGGAAGGTATTTTATTTGAAACGATTAGGCAAGAGACAGGGCAACATGTTATTGCGCCAGAACCCGCTTCAATGACGATAGACTAATAAAAAACAGCCAATATGATTATTGGCTGTTTTTTATTTATTTAATGATCCACCCGGGAGTCGAACCCGGATTTCAAGAACCGGAATCTTGCGTGCGATCCATTACACTAGCGGATCATAACTATTCAATTATAGCCTATTTTACTGGAATTTCAAAGTAAGTTTCGTCACCAATGTCAAATAATATATGCCCAGAAAACTGGTTCATCAAATCTGATTGAAACTTGGTCAGGTCTTCTTCAGATACTGGGACTACGACGTGAACATTTGTATCATACTGTGTGTCTATTATTTGATAATTATGGCTGTTTAGCCAATAATTTAATGTTTCGCCATGCTTATAATCAATGCTGATAGTAATTTGTAGACGTGTTAGTCGTTCCACAAAGTCAATTGACTCAAGTCCTTCAGCAATCGTGCCAGCGTAAGCACGGATCAGTCCGCCTGCCCCTAATTTAATACCACCAAAATAGCGAGTTACTACTGCAACAACATCATGTAGATCATTTTTTTGTAAGACCTCTAGCATTGGTATGCCAGCCGTACCACTCGGTTCACCATTATCACTATAGCGCTTAATGCTATCATTGTCACCTAAGACATAAGCAAAAACATTATGGCTGGCTTTATAGTGGATTTTATTTATTTTTTCTATAAAATCTCGAGCGTCATTTTCGGAAGTAATACGTGCCATGTTTAAAATGAAACGTGATTTTTTAATTTCTTTTTCCCATGTGAATGCTGTGGGCTTAATTGTGAAATATTTTACCATATAACGTATTATACAGCATGAATGATGAATATTTCTATGGTCGTCAAATTGTCCAACCAAAAGTGGAAACAACGACTAAACATATTATTGAACCTTTTATTGGGAAGAAGTGCCAACGGTGCGGACAGAAGAATACCGAGGAATTGCCTAACCAACATTATTACTGTAACGCTTGTTTGATATTAGGGCGAGTTAGTTCTCTTGATAATTTAGTTTCGTTACCGGAACCAAATCAATTTTCTGGTACTGCTAAAATGACATGGCAAGGTGAATTGACGCAACAACAGGAAAAAGTTAGCAATGAACTATTGGTGACTTTGTTTCAAAAAGGGGAACATTTAGTGTGGGCGGTTACTGGTGCGGGTAAAACTGAAATGTTATTCCCGGTTATCCACAAAGCATTGTGTCAAAGACTACGTGTAGCGATTGTTTCACCACGCGTAGATGTCATTGTGGAGTTAGCACCACGAATTCAGTCGGCATTTGAAGAAACTGAGCTAATGATATTACATGGCAACCAAAAAGAAAACTATCGATATACACAGTTAGTTTTAGCGACCACACATCAGATGTTGCGGTTTTATCATGCTTTCGATCTTGTTATTGTCGATGAAGTTGATAGTTTTCCGTTTGCAGGGGATGCCATGCTGGCTTATGCGGTGAATAAAGCCCGAAAGGAGAACAGTGCTTTAATTTATTTAACTGCGACACCAACACTAGCAATGCGAAAAAAAGCAGGTAAAAAATTACCGACCTCTTATTTGCCATTAAGATTTCACCAGCATGTCTTACCTGAAATAAAAGTAAGATTAGTTAGCAACTGGCGTAAAAGGCTACCGAACGTCATCAAAAAACAAATTATTCAGCTCATTACATCTAAACAACGATTTTTAATTTTTGTGCCAAAAGTCTCTGATTTAAAACCGCTACATCAAAAATTGCATCAATTATTTCCAAGTGTACAAAGTGATTACGTACATGCAGCTGATCCATTTCGACAAGAAAAAGTTAAAAAAATGCGTGACGAAAAGTTACAGTATTTAATTACGACTACAATATTAGAAAGAGGGGTTACTTTCCCAAGAATCGACGTATTAATTATAGGAGCAGACGATAAAACATTTAGTGAAAATGCGCTAGTCCAAATTGCAGGTCGTGTAGGGCGTAGTGCCGATCGACCCACTGGTTTAGTACAAGCATATGTACAACATATCAATTTAAAGGTTAGGGCAGCACAAAAACAGATTATCATGATGAATCGTCGTGGGGAAAAATTAAAGCGTAGAATGGACAACTAAAAAAGGAGAAGCTATGCATTGTGCATTGTGTCAAACACAATTATTTGAAGTAAATTCATTTTTGCAGTTTTTTGGCCTAATAAGACATGAAAATAGTGTGTTGTGTGAAAGTTGTCGTCACAATTTTGATGCAATCAATGATCAAAGTTGTCCAGCGTGCGGGCGACAGCAACTAAATAATGACGCATGTTACGACTGCCAAAGGTGGCAATTGAATAACAGGCCCAGCCTTCATCATCGGGCATTGTATCAATACAATGATGCCATGCGATTATTTATGCAACAATATAAATTTAATGGTGACTACAAACTACGTAAAATTTTTAATCGTGAGTTAATAAACCTAATTCATACTTCAGATATGGATTTGGTAGTAGCAGTTCCTGTTAGCCAGCATACGATGATGACACGTGGATTTAATCAAGTAGCTAGCCTTCTAGAAGGCATTGAATTAACAGAAGCCTTACAAGTTAAGGTAACGAAAAAAATGCAACAATCACATTTTAATCGCAGAGCTCGCATGAAAAGAGAACAGCCATTTTCCATAATCGACGAAAAAATTATTGAAGGACAAAGTATTTTACTTGTAGATGATGTATATACGACTGGTAGCACATTGCACCACGCTGCCGATTTATTATTAGCACATGGGGCTGATTCTGTGAAAAGCATTTCATTAGCACGATGAAAATGAAGAAATTGTAATTTCGCGGTAAACGCTTACAGATATGTTATAATGATGATAGAACCAATATAAAATAACTGACTTGATGATAATATTTAGAATTTTATCATTAAAGAAGGAAATTTGGAGGAATTAGTTTATGTTAGATTACAATGTACGTGGTGAAAATATCACAGTCACAGATGCAATTCGTGAATATGTGGAAAAACGCTTGACGAAATTAAATCGTTATATCGAAGAAAATGCCAAGGCCAACGTTAACTTGCGCACATACAAGTCTGACAATTCTGGTAAGGTTGAAGTAACTATTGTGTTGCCTTACGTAGTTTTGCGAGCTGAAGATACTAATCAAGATTTATACGCAGCTGTTGATAATGTTTCTGAAAAAGTAGAACGACAAATTCGTAAGTATAAGACAAAGATCAATCGTAAATCCAGAGAAACTGGATTTAAAGGTATTGATTCGAAGGGTGAAATTCCTGAAGAAGAGGTAGATGATTCTGCTCTACAAATTGTTCGTACTAAGCAGGTTGATTTGAAACCTATGTCACCTGAGGAAGCTGCCTTGCAAATGGATTTACTAGGACATGTGTTCTTTATCTTCAAAGATGCAGAGTCAAATACTGATTCAGTAATCTATAAGCGGGCTGATGGAAAGTATGGCTTGCTTGAAACAGCTGAATGATATGCGTCATTGTGTATTATCAACTGCAAAGTGGGGAACATTTTTCCATAATTTAGTTAAGAATCGTAAAAGTTTATAAAGTTATCCAAAAGACCAGTTCAATTGCGTATGCTATATTAAGCAGAGTTTAAATTGAAGAGGTCTTTTATGTTTGGTTGGCAAACGATATTAAAAAATAAACACAGTTTAGTTAAGTGGCTATTAGCAATGGTGATTCCAGTAATTTTAGTTGCTGGGTACCTTGGAGCAACTAGTCATGTAACTCAGCATGCGAACCGTTTAAAGGTCGCTGTTGTTAATTTAGATAAGCCAGCGCAGTTTGAAGGTGAACAACAAAGCGTTGGTGCTAAATTGACTGATCAATTTAAGGCCAGTAAAAAGTTAGTGGTCAAGAAGTATAGTTCAGAGAAGTCAGCTCGAGAAGCCTTAAAGTTGGGACAGATTAGTAGTGTTATTGTTTTCCCAAATAAGATGACGCAGCAGTTGGCCAACTTTAAAAGTTCAGGCAAGAACGTGAATGTTAAACAAGTCATAGCTACTGGTAATAATCAATTTGCTACACAATATACGAGTCGTGTACTCGAAGACTTGATTAATGAAGCCAATGTAAAGTTGAGCATGGGTATCTCAAACGACTCTACCTTGAAAAATTTAGCAAAGCAAAGCAATAGTTTGGCGGACAAAACATCCGATTTGCAAGCCAATTTACAAGCTGTTGGGAATGCTATTGATACAGATACAGCTAAAGATTTGCAAACAGATGCGAGTGATTTAGCAACACAGTTAGCAACTTATTCTGTTGAGCTTAATACGGCCATTAGTAATAGTGACACCGACAAAATTAAAGAAGCAGCAGCTAAGATAAACGACGTTTCCTACAAAATGCAAACAACGGTAGTAGGGGGAATTAGTAATATTGTTGTGAATTTGAATAATACACAGGCTTTGAGTCAGAAGTCTGGTATTATCCAAACCGAAGCCACATCCGTAAAAAACGGTCAAACTGCTATCTCCAATAAATTAAAATCACTGCTTGGGGATAAGTCCGAGACGACCACTTCCTTGACGCAAATGCTTACGCTAAACATAACTGACATTAAGCCAGTTAAAAACGATGGACAAGTCATTTTGCCACAGGTATTGGCAGTTGGTGTGACAGTAATGGCAATACTATTTGGTTTGGTATTACCAATTAAACCAGAAAAGCCAGAAGCACTTGCGCTTGAACAATGGTGGGATAATTTCCAAATTGGTGGTCTATTGAGTGTTGTAGGTGCGTTGTTAATGACAACCAGTGTATTATTGTGGAAAATACCAATCACTCATTTTTGGTTCATTGTAGGAGTTGTCATACTAGCCGAGTGGATAATGCTAAGTTTTGTTTGGTACCTGAAACAACTATTTGGTCAAGCAGGCTGGTGGTTAGCTACAGGAATATCTGTTTTACAACTGATTATAGTTGCTGTTAGTTATCCAGCAATTGTACAAGATACAGCATTTGGTATTTCTAGACCATTTTGGCCATTAACAGCACTAATAAGTGCTGTCAACCACATTACGTTTAGTGGTGAAATACAGCAAAACGTAATGATTTTAGTAATTTGGTGGATTATACTTACTATCTTATTAGTCTCACAGTATCGTTTTAGGCAACGAAAAAGTTTGACAGAAAAAATTGATGAATAAAAAAAGCGAGCACATTTGAGCTCGCTTTTTTATTGTCAATAAATTATGAATTAAATATAGTTGAATCATCGTTAAAGTTAGTAATTTTAGCATGGTCAGCAGCTAATTCAAGTTGCGTAACAGCACCATTTTTAACACTAATCTTGGCAAAATCATGATAGCCAAAATAATCAACAATAGCACGAATAGCTGTACCATGAGAGACAATTAGTACATTATCTCCATCTTGATGACGAGAAAGAATATCGTCAAAACCGTGTTGTATACGGTTTATAAACTGTTGATAGTCCTCTGCAATTTTGAAAGGGTCGCCTTCACGAATCAAATCCATTGCTGCAGGCATACCATATTTAGCGATAACATCGGAAAAATCTGAGAAGGTATCATTTTTATAAGCACCAAGAGTTGTTAAGGCTAAGCCAGTGTGTACACCTTCAAAATAGCCAAAGTTTTCTTCACGGAAGTCTGGTAATTGGATAGCTTGATTGGGTGAATCAGATTTATTGTTGGCTAAGATATATTGTGATGTGTGGATAGTTCGTGTTAAGCCAGATGAATAAGCACCATCGAAGTGTACGTTGGCCAGTCGAGTACCGGCTGCATAACCGTCTTGAATCCCTTTTTCTGTTAAGGGTGCATCGGACCAGCCTTGGAAACGATGCAAAAGATTAAAATAGGTTTCGCCATGGCGTACCATGTAGATGTTGACTGTCATAAGTTTCCTCCTGAAGATAACTATTTCCATTTTACCACAAGTGTTTTGGTAGCAGAATGAAAAAGATGCATTCCCGAAGGAATACATCTTTGATTAATTGGCAGCAACTTCATCTTCAGAATTTTTTTCTGAGGCTGCTTCATCCTCGTCGAAAATACCATTTTGATTTAAATCATCTTTTGGTAAAGGCAATTCTTTGACAATGAATTGAGAAATATAAGCATTATCATAATCCAATGCTGTCAACTCAAAGTTGGCGACTTTCATAGTGTCTCCGGCACGGAATTCGGGGTCATGATTCAAGACATATCCAGTTAAGGTAACTGCATCGTCATTTTCAAGTTCTTTGATATTGCGATTAAAGTAACGTTCAAAATCGTATAATGTCATCTTACCTGAGATCTTAAAACGGTGATCTCCGAGCTTTTCGATATAGTCATCAGAAACATCATCAATTTCATCACGTACGGTACCAAACAGTTCTTCATAAATATCTTTGTCAGTAATTAGTCCAGAAGTACCACCATATTCATCAACAACAATTGCAATAGGAGAACGCTTTATAATCATTTCATCCATGACATCATGTAAATCCATATTTTCTGGAACAGCTGGAATATCACGCATAATTTTGGAAACTGGATCAGATGACTTAATACGTGCTTGTCGTACTAAATCATAATTGAAAACATAGCCCAAAACTTTATCTTTATCGTTATCTGCTACAACGGGAAAACGTGAATATCGTTCTTGTAAGTATAAGTTGAGTCCATCCGCAATTGAGGCCGTAACATCGATGATGGTCATGGATGTACGATCGATCATTATGTCCACAGCGACTTTATCATTCATTTCAAACGCACGTTGCATGAAAGTAAGGTCTTCTTCATCTAGTTCACCAGCTGCTGCTGCATTCTTAGACAACGACAAAATTTCGGTTTGAGAATAAATGTCCTCTTCACCGTCTGTCCGGAAGCCAAGTAAATGGGTAATACCGTTTGACAAGTGATCTAATGTCCAAATCAAAGGAAACAAAGCAATATGGAAGAATCGTACAGGACGTACAATAAAGAGTAACACCTTGACCGGTGACTCAATTGCAATGTTCTTCGGTACTAAGTCGGTAAATACAGCGTGGACAATCGTGAAAATGATCATAGCGGCGACAGAAGCTACCGCGTGAGCATATTCAGCTGGGATAATCCCAGATCCAAGTATGATTTCAGCAACGGTTTCTTCACCAATCCAACCTAAAATCAAACTTGTTAACGTAATTCCGACTTGTGCAGTTGAAAGATATTCAGTTAAATGTGTTGTCATATAAATAGCATTGCTAATGTTACGTGAAGGCTTTTCACGAGTTTCTTGCAATGCCTTTAATGCACTTAAACGTACTTTTACTAATGAATATTCTGTTAAAGTAAACAAAATAGCTAGTAAAAGGACCACCAAAATAATGAAAAAATTGATGATCATAGACGGACCAGAATCCAAATTCGTAAACCTCTTTTCATATTATAACTAATACACATTATAACAAAGATCGTATGAGGACGTTGGATTTTATAACTTTCTTAAGGGTGACTATTGTCAGCATTAGACGTTTCTATGAAGTTAATGGGAAGGGAACAAACATATGGTTCTTGCGAGCAATTCAATATGATTTATAAAAAAAGTATGGTATTATAGAAATCTAAACAACATGCATGCATCAATGGAAATCCTTGATATAATAGGATTCTTTCCTTTTTATTGTCCTTTTATTTTCTAGCAGCCTTTTTTAAATAGGTTATTCAATTCATAAGAACATGCGTTCGCTGAGACAAAATTAGGGCTTGAAGAATTAATTAAAAAGGGTAAACTTAAAGTCAGTAGTTATTAGATTCAAAACAGAGGAAATAAATATAAAAGAGGTCGGTATCATGGAAAAAGTTACAGTATATACAAAATACAATTGTGTGCAATGCAAGATGACCAAAAAGTTTTTAGAAGCGCAAGGTATACCTTTTAAAGAAATTAACATTGAAGAGGAAACACAATTTGTTGAGGAATTGAAGGCTAATGGTCATCGCCAAACACCGGTTGTGGCGGTGGAAGGCCTACCAGCATTTTCCGGATTCCGTCCTGATGTGCTAAAGAAAATTTCTGCTTGATTTTCGTTAACATCGTGCGGTGCAAAGCTTAGCGGTGTTTTTTATTACATTTTTTCTAGTAAGAGTGTTGATAAATTGCAGAAGTTTGTTGTCAATCAAAGGTAGTTCAAAATATAAAGTGTCAACACGGCAATCGATCACATTCAAAACCAAAGGACAATAAACTGATGTCATTAAAAGAGTTAGATTTAGAAAACGTAACATATTTTGATTTAAACAATCAAGTAAATATTCCAAAGAACAATGAAATTCAGCTTGATAAAGATCAAGAGGCATTGAACGCTTTTTTGGATGAGAATGTTTTGCCTAATGTGATGCATTTTGATTCCTTGCAAGAACGTCTGGATTGGATGTTTGATCATCGCTTCTTGGAACGTGAATTTATTCAAAAATACAACATAACATTCATTGAAAAGTTATATACATATTTAGCGGGTGAACATTTTAAGTTTAAATCCTTTATGGCGGCCTTCAAGTTCTATAATCAATATGCGCTTAAAACTAATGATGGTGCATATTATATTGAAACATATGAAGATCGTGTTGCCATGAATGCTTTATATTATGCAGATGGGAATGAGAATTTGGCACTGCGTTTGGCTGATGAAATGATACATCAACGCTATCAACCAGCGACACCATCTTTCTTAAACGCGGGCCGAGCTCGACGCGGAGAATTGGTATCATGCTTTATTATTCAGACTTCAGATGATATGAACTCAATTGGGCGGACCATCAATTCAGCGTTGCAACTATCCAAAATGGGTGGTGGCGTTGGTATCAATCTTTCAAATGTGCGTGAGGCTGGTGCACCAGTCATGGGTATCGATAATGCTGCCGGTGGTGTAGTGCCAATTATGAAATTGTTAGAGGACTCGTTTACATTTTCATCACAAGTTGGTGCTCGTCAAGGAGCCGGCGTCGTTTATTTATCAGTTTTTCACCCTGATATTTTATCTTTCTTATCAACTAAGAAGGAAAACGCTGACGAAAAGATACGAGTAAAAACATTATCTCTTGGGTTGACTGTCCCAGATAAATTTTATGATTTAGTCAAGCAAAATGAGACAATGTACTTGTTTAGCCCAGACGATGTTGAGAAGGTTTATCAACAACCGTTTAATTACGTTGATATCACTGCCGAATATGACAACATGGTCGCTAACGATAAAATCCGCAAGCAACGTATCGACGCGCGATCCCTTGAAGAAGAAATATCTAAGTTACAACAAGAATCGGGTTACCCGTATATCATTAATATTGATACAGCTAATCGAACTAATCCAGTTCCTGGTAAGATTGTATCTTCTAACCTGTGTTCAGAGATATTACAAGTACAAACGCCGTCCGAAATTGACAATGAACAACATTATACAAAATTAGGTTCGGATATTAGTTGTAACTTAGGGTCGATTAATATCGTAAACATGATGAACACGAATGATTTCGGTGGATCTGTGGATACAATGGTCCGGGCACTAACCTTTGTATCCGATTCGTCTAATTTGGATGTTGTTCCTTCAATCGATTTAGGTAACAAAGAAAAACATGCCATCGGCTTGGGTGCTATGGGACTAGCAGCATATTTTGCACAAAATAAGATGTACTATGGAGATGAAGAAGCATTAGACTTTACATCAACATTTTTCATGATGCTGAATTATTATTCTATTAAATCTTCAATGGGCATTGCAAAAGAACGGCATGAAACGTTTTATCAGTTTGATCAATCGGGTTATGCGGATGGAACATACTTTGACAAGTACGTTGAAAAGAATTGGACGCCAAAAACCGAAAAAGTGGCAAAAGCCTTTGCTGGTTTTGATGTGCCAACAGAACAAGACTGGGCACAGTTAAAAGAAGACGTAGCAAAATACGGTATGTATAATGCCTATCGTCATGCAATCGCGCCAACAGGTTCTATTTCTTATGTTAACGATGCAACGGCCTCTTTGTTGCCAATTGTTAACAAAATTGAAGAACGTCAAGAAGGTATGATTGGTAAGGTTTACTATCCAGCACCGGGATTAAGCAATGAAACAATGCCATATTATGTTTCAGCGTACGATACAGATATGCGTAGAGTAATCGATGTATATGCTGCTGCACAAGAACATATTGATCAAGGAATGGCGTTGACATTATTTATGCGTTCTACATTGCCTGAACATTTGTACGAATGGAAAAATAATCGTACAAATAAAATGACGACGCGCGATTTGACCATTTTGCGTAACTATGCCTTTAACAAGGGGATAAAATCGCTTTATTATGTCCGTACGTTCACAGATGACAACCAAGAATCAGGTGTTAATGAATGTGAAAGTTGCTCAATTTAATGTAAAAGAGCGCTTAGCTATGAAATGAAGGAATGAATGACAACTATAAATATTCTTTATGCCTCTACTGAAGGTAATACAAAAGCGTTTATTGAAAAGTTAGCAGCTGTTGCTGAATCTAATGGTGATGGATTTTCCGCGCGTTTAATTGGTGATGAAACAGAATATGCAAATGAAACACAACCCTATGTTGCTTTCGTGCCGACTTATCTAACAGGCGGTACTGGAACAGGACCGGAAGTTAAAGAAATTTTTACAAATGCCTTGGGCGATTATATTGCATTTGGTAATAATGCGCGATACTTAAAAGGTGTGGTTGGTTCAGGAAACCGAAACTTCAACATCCAATTTAACTTGACAGCGATTCGCTATGGAAAAAACTTTGATGTTCCAATGATTGCAGCCTATGAATTGCGAGGTAGCAAGTTTGATGCAGAAAAGATATATAATAAGATAAAACCTTATTTTGGAGAATGACAATGGCACATATAAACAACGGTTCATACACAGCGATTAACTGGAATAACATTGAAGATGAATTAGATAAGGCGACATGGGAAAAGTTAACACAACAGTTTTGGCTAGACACGCGAATTCCTATTTCAAATGATTTACGTACTTGGCGTGGTAACATGTCCGAACAAGAACGCCAAACAATGAACTTGGTCTTTGGCGGCTTAACAACTTTGGATACGTTACAATCACAAGATGGTATGGCGCAATTAAAGTTAGATGCCACGAATCAAAAAGAAGAAGCGGTATTGAATAATATTCAATTCATGGAATCAGTTCATGCCAAGTCATATTCATCAATTTTCGAAACACTAAATGAAAAAGTTGAGATTGAAAAGATTTTTGAATGGGCAGATTCTAACGAGTTTTTACAATATAAGGCGAATAGAATTAACGATATTTACCATAATGGTTCAGCGTTACAGAAAAAAATTGCTTCGGTTTTCTTAGAAACTTTCTTATTCTACTCAGGTTTTTACACACCATTGTATTTCTTGGGGCATAATAAAATGTTAAATGTGGCGGAGATTATTAAACTAATTATTCGTGATGAATCGGTTCACGGTACGTACATTGGCTATAAGTTCCAAATTGGGTTTAATAAAATTTCGGCTGAAGAACGTACAGAACTACAAAGCTGGATGTATGATCTGTTATATGAATTGTACGAAAATGAAGAGAAATATACACACGAGTTATATGATGACTTAGGTTGGACTGAACAAGTGCTCACATTTTTACGGTATAATGCTAATAAAGCTTTGATGAACTTAGGCCAAGAGCCAATGTTCCCTGACGGGGCTGAAGATGTTAACCCGGTTGTTATGAATGGTATTTCAACTTCTACAGCAAATCATGACTTCTTCTCAGGTGTTGGAAATGGTTATTTATTGGGTGAAGTTGAAGCAATGAATGATGATGATTATAATATTGGATTAGACTAAAAAAGAATCGCAATTGCGATTCTTTTTTATTTAAACTTCATCATGTGAGAAGAAGGATAGTGATGTAAGAAGTTTTGCTAATACTGGGTACAACTTCCCAGCAAATATAATCCAAGCGTATGCAAACAAGACAGCAGCTATTGTATCGCTTAAGTAATGTGCGTTAAAGTATATTCGTGACATTAAAGTCATTACGCCAATAACAGTTATTGCCCAAGAAATTAAGAACTGTTTTCGTGGCGATTCGATGTTAGGAATAACAAGCAAGGAAAGGATGAATATGACTGAAAATATACCAAACACATGACTGCTAGGGAATGAGGACCCTTGGTCGCTGAGTAAATGACCAACCGGACGGCTCCTATCGACGCTAAGTCGAATAATGGTATTGAAAATATTTCCTAGAATAATTGTGGTAACCGCCCAAATGGCTGGAATACGCAAATTAGCAAGTAGTAAGATGGCCGCTAGAATCAACACATAAATGACATCAAGGATGGGTGAACCTAGAAAGGAAAATACAGTCATCAAGATATCATTTAGACCAGTTTGAATGCCTGCCATGAATGAATGAATGCTATTATCAATGATGGTTGGAAATATAAACTTTATTTTGACAAAAACACTAATAATAAGGGCAGATATAAAGCAGATAATCGCATAACGCAATTGCTTATTTTTTACGGAAATAATCATTGTACTGATCTCCAGAAAGAGTTTTTTTAACTCCTTCTAGTATAAGGGATTCGCTATAGAAATTACAATACTATCATTTCTGCAATGCACAATCTTTATCTTCCAACGATGGAAAATTAGTTGCCTTTATAATCTGGGGCTAATTTGTTTACGGGTGGAGTGAACTTACGCATCGATTCAGCTAGATGTACAAAATTTGTTACTAAATGTTGGTTAGGTGCATTAACACCGTTTTTATCAGCCAAGTCTGCAATCCAACCGTTAATATAGTCCACTTCAGTTGGGCGTCCCTTGACAAAATCCTGATACATTGATGGGAAATGAAGCGGGTTACCAATATTTGAAACATAATCAACCTGCTTGACCATTTCATCGCGTGTTTCAATTAGTGTAATGCCTGCTGCCTCAGCAGCATCGTAAGCTTCATTAATTAATGGGCGAGCAATACCTTCAAGGAAGTTATCGTAGGCCATTAGCTGACCCATTCGTGACTGAAACATTGTGGCGATGGAATTTTCAACTGCGTTGAAAAATACTTTAGTCAATAGTGTACCCATAAAGTTTTCCGTATAAGAGGGGTTTAAGTGCGCTGCCTTGAAATCTTCTTGGATCTTATCCATAACCGTTGATGGTTTTTCGGTTAGATTAGCATAAACAGAGCTACCCATACTTTCTCCGCCCATGAAATCAACGTCGCCGTAATCATTTAAGACGGTGGCGATCATTGCTGTACCACCAATAATGTGTTCATCATCAAAATATTTTTGCAACTTTTCAATATGACCCATGCCGTTCATTGCACCGAGGGCAGTCTGTCCAGGTTTGAATTTTGGTGAAAGACGATCCAAGGTATCTTGGAGTTGCATTTGCTTCATGAAGAAAATCCAAACATCAGGGCTACCTTCATATTCTTCAGGAGAAAAAATGTTAATTTTAATTTCGTGACGGTCTTTGTGATCACGGGATTTCCAAACTTTATCACCTTGTTCGTGAATCTTATCGAGGCTTGCTTGCGTTGGTTCGACAAAATCAACGGGGACACCGGCATTTTCCTGAAGCAAAATGCCGTAACGAAGACCCATTGCACCGGCACCAACAACTGTGTATTTCATAATTATAATAACCTCCAAAGACTTGATGAGATAATACTAATCCTTTTATCACAAAAAGTCAATGTGATGGATGTATCAAATGGGAACTTTATTGACATCATGATGGCGTTTTTAATTTAAAGTAATCAATTAGCAAATCATATAACGTTCATTTAGCCTAGCTGATATAATATTAATGTATGCATATCGTATACTTAAACAATCAACAATATATCGCTCAAAGTGTTCACGCAACAACAATAGTTTCATTATTGTGTGTGTATATTTTGTTACGTCACACATTAAAGTCACTGCGCAATAAAAGCTTTTCATGGCGGGGTCTACTGGGGCGGGCTATTCTCTCGGTATATGCAACGTTGGTTGCTGCTTTTACACTAACCTTTTATAAATGGCCATCATTTGCAACATATTTGGCAGTGATAAAAGGATATGGCGGTTTTGGTCAGTACTCATTCGTCCATTTATCGCTGTTTAATGCAGATAATGTTGCCCTCAGCTGGTACCAGCTGACTGGTAATTTTATGTTACTGCTGCCGTTAGGGTTTATAGCTCCGTTCTTATTTCCAAAATGGCGGGGATTGCTTCGTATTGTGCCAAGAATATTTTTAACAACGTTAACTATTGAAATCATTCAGGGAACTAGCACATTCTTTTATCTTTCAAATCGTATCTTTGATATGAATGATCTTGCTGTAAACACAGCTGGGGGTGTGGTGGGCTATGTTATCTATCTGATAACAATTTTCGTTATGAAAAAAGATAAAAATTTTGTTCCAAACCATGTTGAGAAAGGCAATTTAAATGAGCACAATCTTTATATTAAGTCTTAATCTTGTATGTATTTATTTTTTCTTTTGGCTAATTAAACCAATAAACTTTGCCAGATTTATGCCATATACACCGCGTCAAGCAGCTTTTTTGAAAGTGGTACTCTCCATCATAGGGGGATATCTTTTGGCTAGCTTTTTTGTTTCAGCAACAAATTGGGTTATTCAAATACCAAGCACAATATTGGGAAATTAGCTTTTTTAAATTATTAAAGATATTTTTAGGTGAGCATCCCACTTGTATGAGAATCAAGCGTAAAAAGGTCTTTACAATATGTTATAATTTAATAGATTGTATATGAAAATAATTAACATTAATAAAAGTTAAAGTCTCGGAGACATGAAATGGCAAAAGATATTGGAATTGATTTAGGAACAGCCAATGTTCTCATTTACGTAGAAGGAAAAGGTATTGTACTAAACGAACCGTCAGTTGTTGCGGTTGATGATAAAACAGATCGAGTTTTGGCTGTGGGATCAGAAGCTTATCGTATGGTAGGACGCACACCAGGTAATATTCGTGCGGTGCGACCACTTAAAGATGGTGTTATTTCGGATTTTGATGTCACAGAAGCAATGCTAACCTATTTTGTTGACAAACTTAACGTTAAAGGATTCATGTCGAAGCCTAACATTATGATTTGCGCACCTACTAATATCACAGAGATTGAACGTAAAGCGATTATACAGGCTGCTGAAAAAGCAGGTGGGGCAAAGGTTTATCTTGAGTATGAACCTAAAGTTGCTGCAGTTGGTGCAGGACTGGATATTTTCAAGCCAATTGGTTCAATGGTGATTGACATGGGTGGTGGTACCTCTGATATTGCCGTATTATCATTAGGAGACATTGTTGTTTCTGAGTCCATTCGAATTGCCGGTGACAAAATGAATTTTGATATTGTTAACTTCTTAAAGCGCCGTCACAATTTAATTGTTGGTGAGCGTACTGCGGAAACAATCAAAATTCAAATCGGTTCTGCGCTGCAGGCTGATGAACCATTAACAATGGAAGTGCGTGGCCGTGATAATTTTGAGGGTATGCCTAAAACTGTAACGATCAACTCAAACGAAGTTGAAGATTCATTACATGATACGTTGCAACAAATTGTTCGTGCTGCACATTCCGTTTTGGCTAAATTACCACCTGAATTAGCATCTGACATTATTGACCGTGGTATCATGCTGACTGGTGGTGGCGCATTACTGCATGGCATGGATCAATTGCTTTCAGATGCACTGGAAGTACCGGTGGTAGTATCAGATTCACCGCTAGATAATGTTGCTAAAGGAGCAGGAGCCCTACTTGAACACATGAAATCAGGGCGCCGAGGATTATAATGAGAAGAAAAAATCAGAACTTTGACGTTGAATTAATTGTAAATGACCAACAAACACAAGTTTTAGTTGATAAGAAACAAATTGGATACATTGAAAAAGCTGATCGTGGTTTTGTTGGATTTTTTGGTCAACAAGCGATTATTAATCAAGCCAAAGACGAAGCCGAAGCCTTGCAAGCTATCTTGGCAAGCTTTAATCTAAATCACTAAAAATAAGGCACGTTGTGACTAATCATGACGTGCTTTGTACATAATTTTTTTAAAGAAATAAAGCGGCTTAACAAAAATTGAATTGATATTTTTTTCTTTCAGTGTGCCGTTTTATATACTGGAGATGCTATGCAACAGACACGACAAACTTCAAGACGAACATCTGGATCAGAGCTTGATTGGGGAATCATTCTAGCTTTGTTGCTATTTATGATTATCGGCTTGAGTTCATTATATGAAGCAGCGACACATATGCAGGGTGCGACAACCTTAAGTGCTGTAAAAGTAGTGATGAACCAGGGCATATTCTGGTTTATAGGCGTATTATTAATTGTTTTTTTAGTCAGGTTTGACGGATCACAATTGTGGAAATTAGCACCTATTACCTATGGATTAGGCATCTTTTTGTTAGTAGCAGTGCTAATATTTTATAATCGAGCAATGTATGATTCTACGGGTGCTAGATCATGGTTTGTAATTGGCCCCTTATCATTCCAACCTTCTGAAGTTGTTAAACCGGCGTTCATTTTGATGCTGAGCCGTGTGGTTGCGCAGCATAATAGAAATTATCCGAATCATGCACTATCAACAGACTGGTTGTTGTTAGGTAAAATGGCGGTTTGTTTTATACCTGTTGCGGCATTAATTGCTTTGCAAAATGATTTGGGAACTTTATTGGTTTTCGTTGCTATTTTTGGTGGTGTTGCACTGGTTTCTGGGGTAACCTGGCGAATCCTTGCTCCGGTAATTATTTTGGGTGCGACCGTGGGCACAACGTTGTTAACTTTGGTTATTTCTTCAGCTGGTCGGACTATATTGAGCAAGTTGGGATTCCAATCTTATCAATTTTCTCGTATTGATACATGGTTAAACCCCGCAAATGATACGTCAGGGAATGGATATCAAACTTATCAAAGTTTAAAAGCTATAGGTTCTGGTCAATTAACAGGCAATGGATGGGGAAGTCTTAAGGTGTATGTACCTGTGCGCGAATCAGACATGATTTTTTCTGTTATTGGGGAAAGTTTTGGCTTTATAGGTGGTGCGTTCCTAATAGCGTTATATTTCGGTTTAATTTATTTATTAATTCGTGCCACTTTTAGAGCACAAAGTGCCTTTTATGCCTACATTGCCACTGGTGTTGTAATGATGGTATTGTTTCACGTCTTTGAAAACATTGGTATGAGTATTGGATTATTACCACTGACAGGTATTCCATTACCGTTTGTTTCACAAGGTGGTTCCTCATTGTTAGGAAACATGATTGGTGTAGGATTGATTCTTTCTATAGGTTACCAGCGTCAAAATAGCACGTTTACAGAAACGACAGGTTTTTTTATTTGATGATAGAATTAGATGAATTAAAAAAAGAATTTATAACATTGCGTCAAAAGGTGCGTAATGGGGATGTGTTCCAATCATTAGGAGAATTAATGAAGGAATCACTACATAAAATGCCCCCGCAATCTTTAACAACTGTGTCGTTGCCTGTTGATGGTGAATTTGCATTAAAACGTATGCAGAACTATACGCAACGGGCAGATCAAATGACCGAATCAGAAACAGCGACGGAAGATTTTGACTTTCAAGTGAAGGACACAGATTTGGCGTTGATTGTTGAACAGTTAGCTAGTCCGTTGCCAAAGTATCGAGATACGGGAGCATTCTTTTTCTTAAGTGATATGATTCAAAATGATTTGCTGTCAGAGGAGCAATTGCGTTGGCTAACAGATTATCTTGTTTCGGATGAGCAATTATTCGCTCATATCTTAGAACCACAGAATGACGCCATTTATCGTCGTTCCTTTAGTGTGTTAGTTTTATCTTTGTTATTATTTTCAAACCGTATAAAGACACCTTTTATGTCTGAGACGCAATTAAATCATGTTATCGATCAAGTTGCATTATATGCCGCTTTGGAACGTGATGGACGTGGCTTTATTGATGAAAATGGTTGGGCGCATGCTTTTACGCATATTGGAAACGCTGTCGCAGAGATCTTCTTAATGCCTGATTTAGTAAGGGCTGATAAGGTATTTGTTCTGGGTGCGGTTCTCGCTGGTTATCATGAATTATCACAGCCGTTGACTTTTGGCGAAACAGAACGTTTGGTAGAAGTGATTACCCATATCTCCAAGCAACATGAGTTGTATGCAGATTATCTATTATTAACTTTAAAAATGTGGCGAAAAGATTTAGTGACCCAAACGCCACCAAAGACACAACAACAATGGCAACAATTGTATAACCGATCACAGTTTTTCCATGAAATTTTGCTACGTGGAAAAAATGAAGTACCAGAGGCGGTATTTGATTATGTGAGCGTTACAAAAAACTATTTAGCATAATAATTTAAAATGTTTATTGCACATACAAGGTGAGGACGGAAAGATGACTAAAAAAAGAGTAGCGCTTATTTTTGGAGGTAATTCCTCTGAGCACGACGTATCAAAGCGTTCAGCGCAAAATTTCTATAATGCAATCGAAGCAACTGGTAAATATGAAATTATTGTTTTTGCAATTGCCCAAAATGGTTTCTTTTTAGATACGGAAAGTTCTAAGAAAATACTTGCGTTAGAAGATGAACAGCCCATTGTGGACGCCTTCATGAAAACTGTCGATGCTAGTGATCCATTGGCGCGCATTCATGCTTTAAAGAGTGCGGGTGACTTTGATATTTTCTTCCCTGTAGTTCATGGTAACTTAGGAGAAGATGGTACACTGCAAGGTTTATTTAAACTATTAGATAAACCATATGTGGGGGCACCGTTACGTGGCCATGCGGTAAGCTTTGACAAAGCTTTGACTAAAGAACTATTGACGGTAAATGGTATTCGCAATACTAAATACATTGTGGTGGACCCTGAGTCAGCAAACAATTGGTCGTGGGATAAGATTGTGGCTGAATTAGGCAACATTGTGTTTGTTAAAGCTGCTAATCAAGGATCTTCAGTGGGAATTTCACGTGTAACCAATGCCGAAGAATATACTGAAGCATTATCAGATTCATTCCAATATGATTATAAAGTTTTGATAGAAGAAGCAGTCAATGGTGCCCGAGAGTTGGAAGTTGGTGTGATTGGTAACGATCAGCCGCTTGTCTCTGAGATTGGCGCACATACAGTGCCAAATCAGGGTAGTGGGGACGGTTGGTATGATTATAATAATAAGTTCGTTGATAATTCCGCTGTTCACTTTGAAATTCCTGCTCAGTTATCCCCAGAAGTAACAAAAGAAGTTAAACAAATGGCTTTAGATGCTTATAAAGTATTGAATTTACGTGGCGAAGCGCGAATGGATTTTTTGTTAGATGAAAATAATGTTCCCTACTTAGGTGAACCAAACACGTTACCAGGGTTCACGAATATGTCGTTATTTAAACGTTTGTGGGATTATTCTGATATTAACAACGCCAAGCTAGTTGATATGTTGATTGACTACGGGTTTGAAGATTTTGCACAAAATAAAAAATTGAGTTACTCATTTGTGTCACTTGGAGAAGAAAAGATAGGGAAGTTTAACTAATAGAATTTAGTATTAGTAGCATTTCCACTTAGATTTATTTAAAAAATTTATTAATAAATACTTTAGCCCTGCAATGGAGAAGTTCATGGTACAAGTAATTTCACAAAATGAACATCGTCGTCAACAGATTATTGAAGCGGCGACAACAATCTTTTTATCAAAGGGTTTTGAGCAAACAACAACGCGAGATATAGCAAAGAAAGTAAACATTAGCCAACCCGCTTTGTATCATCATTTTGGTGATAAGGAGTCATTATTTGTTGAAGTAATTTCACGTGTTGGCGAGTCGACCTATACGGATATGCAAAGTATTTTATCACAAACGTATGCTGAACCAATCGATCAACTGGTTGATTTAACACAGGTTATTGTACTTCGGCATCCACGTGATGTATTTAGATTAATACATGACAGTTTTGATTCATTATCAGCAACGCATCGAAGTAAACTGGGCATGATTTTTGGACGGGATTACGTCGGTCCAATTGCACAATTTTTTGAAAGTATACAGTTGCGTGATAATGTTGATGCACAAATAGCTAGCTCATTTTACATTACTAGCTTATCGCCACTGTTTGGTGAATTTCATTCACTGGGTGAACAAATAACAATGCGTGAAAGAATTCAACAATTGTTGGACCTCATTTTATATGGGGTAGAAAAAAAATAGTATCAATGGTATGATACTAGAAGAATATGGAGGCTGTCCGATGGCTAGTCACAAAGTATCATTAGCGTGCACAGTTTGTGGATCACGCAATTACACAGTAACATTATCAAAAGATCGAACAGAACGTTTGTCAGTAAGTAAGTTTTGTCAACACTGTGGCAAGCATACATTACATCAACAAACAAAATAAGGGATTCAAAATGATTAACTATTTTAAAAACGTTGCACAGGAAATGAAAAATGTCACTTGGTTAACAGGTGAACAGACATCTAAGGAAACAATTACAGTTATTACTGTATCGATTATTTTTGCGTTGTTCTTAGGTGGCGTAGATTGGCTATTGCAACAAGGATTTAACTTCTTACTGGCGAAATAGTTTTTTTTTTGATATACTAATAATTACTGATACCAAGGACTCTGATGGGTTCTTTTTTATTTTGAAAAGGGGTAAACAATGTCTGAAGAAATTGAAAAATCATGGTTCGTTGTGCATACATATTCAGGGTATGAGCACAAGGTTAAGGCTAACCTAGAATCACGTACACAAACAATGGGAATGTCAGAGCAAATATTCCGTATCTTGGTTCCCGAACAAGAAGTTACAACCATCCAAGACGGTGAAGCTAAGCAAACTGTTGAAAACGACTTTCCAGGTTATGTATTAGTAGAAATGGCGACGCCATATGAAGATAATATGACAGACGAGGCGTGGTATGTTGTCCGTAACACACCAGGTGTTACTGGTTTCTTAGGCTCCCATGGTGCCGGATCAAAGCCAAATTCTTTGCTTCCTGAAGAAGTCGATTTGCTTATGAAGCGTATGGGTATGGTTACACGTGAGCAAGTTGATTTGGATGTTGCAGTAGGACAAACAGTTAAGATTATCTCTGGACCGTTTTCTGGTATGGAAGGCGTAGTAACCTCTATTGATCAAGAAAAGCAAACTTTGGAAGCTACTGTAGCAGTGTTTGGACGTGAAACACCAACAGAACTAGACTTTTCAGATGTTGATACAACGTTAGATTCTTTATAATTAGAAAAGACGACTAAAAGCATTGAGTTTTTGGTCGTTTTCTGTTATGATGTTATGGTATGTCATTGACATGCGTGGGAGCAGCACTAAAGCTGTGTTTCACCACAACACGAGGAGGAAAATATCGTGGCTAAAAAAGTTGTAAATGTAGTTAAGCTACAAATTGCCGCCGCTAAAGCAACGCCGGCACCACCAGTTGGACCCGCATTGGGACAAGCTGGTATTAACATTGCGCAATTCACTAAAGAATTTAATGCGCGTACTGCAGACCAAGCTGGATCAATTATTCCAGTTGAAATCTCTGTTTTTGATGACCGTTCATTCGAATTCGTCACAAAGACACCACCTGCAGCTGATCAATTACGTAAGATTGTTGGTAAGGGTTCAGGTGAACCTAACACAAAGAAGGCTGGAAACGTTACTCTTGACCAAATCCGTGCTATTGCGGAAAACAAGATGTCTGACTTGAATGCTAACGATATTACAAACGCTATGCGTATGATCGAAGGTACAGCACGCTCAATGGGTGTAACTGTTGACGGTGTTGACTTGACTGTTGAAGGTACAGCAATCAAGGAGGACGCAGAATAATGACTCAAAAGCATGGTAAAAATTATGTAGCAGCAGTTGCAAAGGTAGAAGCTGAAAAAGCTTATGCTTTAAACGATGCTGTTTCATTGGTAAAAGAAATTGACTTTGCTAAGTTCGATGCTTCTGTTGAAGTAGTTTTCAAGTTGAACGTTGACACACGTCAAGCAGACCAACAATTGCGTGGTGCTGTTGTGTTGCCAAACGGAACAGGTAAAGATAAGACAGTCGTTGTCTTCGCGCAAGGCGATAAGGCTAAAGAAGCCGAAGCTGCTGGTGCCGATGTTGTCGGTGCTGCTGATTTGGTACAACGTATCCAAGGTGGATGGTTAGACTTTGATGTAGCTGTTGCTACACCTGATATGATGGCTCAAGTCGGTCGCGTAGGTCGTGCATTGGGTCCTAAGGGATTGATGCCAAACCCTAAGACTGGCACAGTTACAATGGACGTTACTAAGGCTGTTTCAGATGCCAAGGGCGGACAAGTAACATACCGTACAGATCGTGACGGAAACGTCGCAGTTCCTGTTGGTCGTGTATCATTTGAAGAAGGTAAGTTGGCTGAAAACATTAAGTCAATCGCCGAAACAGTTCTTAAGGCTCGTCCTGCTGCTGTTAAGGGTACTTATGTACAACACGTGTCAATTTCATCAACATTTGGTCCAGCCGTAACGTTGGATATTAATACATTGTAATTTGACATTATCAACTTCGTTTGGTAAAATTTATTAAGTAATTGAATCCATTTTGCCTAAGACTCAGGTGATGCTTGCATCTTAATATCCTGCCGAGGAAGTTTAAAAAAACTTTTCCCGTGTGTCTTCTAGCGCACGGGATTTCTTTTGCAAAATAAATTTAAAGAAAGGAGATATATCATTATGAGTGAAAAAGCTATTGCAGTTAAAGCACAAAAAGTTGAAGAAATTGCTGACCAATTTAAGGCAGCTGCTTCTGCCGTTGTTGTTGATCCTCGTGGATTGACAGTTGCTCAATCTACTGAATTACGTCATCAATTGCGTGAAGAAGGTGTTGTTCTTGAAGTTATCAAGAACAAAGTTTTGACACGTGCTGCTGAGAAAGCTGGTTACGCTGAATTGAACGACATTTTTGCCGGACCATCAGCAGTTGCCTTTTCAAACGATGATGCAGTTGCACCAGCACGTATCTTGAAAAAGTTTGCTGATGAAAACGAAGCCTTGGAAATCAAGGGTGGTGTCGTTGACGGCACTATCGCTAATATCGATGACATTAACAAGTATGCATCATTGCCTTCACGTGAAGGTTTGCTTGGTCAATTGATGGCAGAATTCCAATTCTCAATTCGTTCATTTGCATATGCTGTTAAGGCAGTGCAAGACAAGTTGGAAGAGGAATCTGCAGCTCCTGCTGCAGAAGCATCAACGGATGCTGAATAATATTTAACTAAAAAACATAAAAAATCATTTGGAGGATTTAGATCATGGCTTTTGATAAAGACGCGATCATCGCATCATTGAAGGATGCAACGATCTTGGACTTGGCTGACTTGGTTTCAGCTATCGAAGAAGAATTTAACGTTTCAGCAGCAGCTCCAGTAGCAGCTGCTGGTGCTGCTGACGGTGCTGCCGCAGCAAAGTCAGAATTTGACGTAGAATTGACTTCAGCAGGTACTGCTAAGGTTAAGGTTATCAAGGCAGTTCGTGAAGCAACTGGCTTGGGCTTGAAGGAAGCTAAAGACTTAGTTGACAACGCACCTTCAGTTGTTAAAGAAGGCTTGAGTGAAGACGATGCCAACGCATTGAAGGAATCTTTGGAAGCAACTGGTGCTTCAGTTACTGTGAAGTAATCTTTCTCAACATAAAAAAAGGAGTACTTTTGTACTTCTTTTTTTGTACATAATACATATTATAGGCAGCTATTATTTTAATCTAAAGGAGCTAGTACAATGACAGAAAAGAACATTTCTGGAGAACAGTATTTTACAGCTAATCCCAACGCAGAACATCATTATCAAAATTTTGATTTTGACTTGCTAGGGCATGAATTGCATTTTACAACGGATAGTGGCGTGTTTTCAAAATCTACCGTTGATTTTGGGACAAGAACAATGTTGGATGCTTTAGAAAAAACAAGTATACCTATTGGGAAGGTACTGGATTTAGGAACAGGCTATGGTCCTGTAGGTCTTACTGTGGCAAAAGCATATCAGCGTCATGTAGATATGGTTGATGTTAATGAAAGAGCGTTAGATTTAGCACGCAAAAATGCCCAACAAAACGGTGTTGCTCAACGAGTGAATATTTTTAAGTCGGATGTTTACGCAAGTATTAGTGATAAATATGCACTGATTTTGGTTAATCCACCAATTCGCGCTGGAAAGCAAGTTGTGACTGCAATGCTTCAAGAAGCAGCTAACTATTTACAAGATGGCGGAAAGCTAATTGCGGTGTTGCAAAAGAAGCAAGGCGCACCTTCGGCTCAAAAAAATATGTCACTTGCTTTTGGTAATGCTAAGGTGATTCATAAAAACAAGGGATATTACATTTTGGAGAGCACTTATGGCACAAATACCAGCATTTAGTGACGAACAAATTGATTATTTCATGCAAGAGGCGTTGAACGAAGCTAAAATTGCTCAAAGTGAAGGTGAAGTGCCAATTGGTGCTGTTATAGTTTATGAAAACCAGATGATTGCGTGTGCGCACAATCATCGGGAGGCGGATCAGTTAGCCACTGCCCATGCAGAATTACTAGCAATCGAGTCTGCCAATACAAAGCTTAAGTCTTGGCGGTTAGAAAACACAGCATTATTTGTGACGTTAGAACCTTGCATCATGTGTGCTGGCGCAATTATTAATGCACGCATTCCGGTTGTTTATTATGGTGCTAATGACCCTAAAGGTGGTGCTACGCGCTCCCTATATTCTCTATTAGAGGATAATCGGTTGAATCATATGGTTAAAGTGTACGAAGGCATACGTGGTGAAGAATCTGGTCTATTATTGCAGCGTTTCTTTAGCAACATCCGTGCGAAACGTAAAATTCGTAAAGCAATTGCAAAGTAAATAATTGCTATTTAACATAAAAAAAGTTTATAATAGCATGTAGAAAATAAAAGAGGCAAATGAATGCAAAATCCGAACGCATGGCGTACTGATAAGGACTATATAAATATTATTGATGATTTGTTACAGCATGAAGAAGTGCAACAACTGGCACTCTATACACAACATCATTTTTCTAACCGTTTAACTCATTCAATTTCTGTATCATACCAATCATATTTAATCGCAAAGAAGATTGGTGCTGATGAAGTGGCAACTGCACGAGCAGGTTTACTTCATGATTTGTTTTACTATGATTGGCGCGTAACAAAGTTTGACGAGGGATCACATGCTTATGTTCATCCACGTATTGCGTTGAAAAATGCGCGTAAAATTACAAATATCAGCGATAAAGAAGCTGATATTATTGTAAAACACATGTTTGGTGCAACAATTGCCTTACCAAAGTATCGGGAAAGTTGGATTGTTTCATTGGTTGATGATTTTGCGGCAGTTAATGAATACCTAATTCCTAAAACTTATCTGACTTATTTTAAGTGGCAAGAAAAATTGGCAACGAAATTTGTATCTGTATTTGCTTAAAGTCACAAAATTAGATATAATATAAAAGCAGGCAAATGTCGGCTCTCGAACCGGGTCAGGACAGGAATGTAGCAGCCCTAAGGTTGTTCGATGTTGTGCTTGTGTACATAAGTGGCCGCTTAGCGGTCTTTTTTTATAAAAACAAATGTTATAAATCGGTGGTTTTATGCAAACTAAGAACCCCAATATGATATAAAACATATAGCCGACAAGTAGCACCAAACATGTTTACCAATGATATATGGAGGTGATGAAATTGGCATATCAAGCATTGTATCGCGTCTATCGACCACGTTCTTTTGATGACATGGTTGGTCAAAAAATCATTACACAGACGCTAAAAAATGCAATAGCGACGCAACAAACAGGACATGCGTATCTATTTAGTGGTCCTCGTGGAACTGGTAAGACATCAGCTGCTAAAATTTTTGCACGTGAAGTTAATGGTATAGCGCCGGAAACTGATGATTCACAAATTCCTGATATTATTGAAATAGACGCTGCCTCAAATAACGGTGTTGACGAAATTCGAAACATTCGAGACGGGGCAAATTATGCGCCAATAGAATCTGAATATAAAATTTATATTATTGACGAGGTTCACATGTTATCCTCGGGCGCTTTTAATGCACTATTGAAAACATTAGAAGAACCGCCAGCTAACGTTAAGTTTATTTTAGCAACGACGGAGCCACAAAAAATACCAGCAACTATTTTATCTCGGACGCAGAGATTTGAATTTAAACGCATTGATAATGACACTATTCAAGCTAGGATGGCTGAAATTCTGCAAAAAGAGGGCATCTCGTTTGACGATGATGCGCTCCATATTATTGCAAATGTTGCAGAAGGTGGGATGCGTGACGCTTTGTCAATTTTGGACCAAGTGTTAGCTTTTGGCGCTGATCATGTAACGCTTGAAAATGCTTTGCAAGTTACCGGATCCACAACAGCATCACAGTTAGTGACCTATTTGCAGCAAGTAAGTAATTACGATACAGAATCTGCCCTTCAGACACTACACGATATATTGTTAGAAGGAAAAGATGCAGTACGTTTTGTAGCAGATTTGTTAGGTGTGTTGCGTGATGTGATGTTAGCGGAAGTTGCCCCAAATTTAATTAAAACGACGGCACCATTGGCTGATTTGAAGGCCTTAACAATCAAGTTGGGTACTTCCCGTATTCAGCAAATGATGGTCACTTTGGATGATATTCAAAAACAGTTGTTACAGACTATGCAGAGTGATGTATATTTGGAGCTACTCACTGTTAAACTGTCTATGCCAGAACCCGAACAAACTGTACCCGCAAAACAATCCTCCAATGTGATTAAAGAAAAACCTCAAAATATTGATGATATTGTTAAAGCGTCAAAAAATACAGAAGTTCATGAGGAACAAGTTGTTGAACCAGCAATAGAAAAAACACCCGTAGAAGTGCCTGCTGTAGAGAATGCTGAATACGAGGATTTGTTAGTGCGTACTGGACAAAATGCAGTATTTGCAGTCTTAATTGCTGCGAAACGTGATGCCTTAGCACGAGTTAAAAACGCTTGGTCCGACTTATTGCGACAATTTAATGTTACGCAACAGGCAATGCTGACCATAGCCGAACCCGTTGCAGCAAGTGAACAGGCTGTAGTCTTGGCTTTTGATTATCCTGTGTTATTAGAACAGGCGCTACACGATGCTACATTACAAAACCACTTGGTGCAGCAACTACAATCACAGAATTTACCAAGCGAACTAGTGTTTATTTCACAAGACGAATGGACCTCTGATCGTGCATCGTATGTGAATAAATTAAAAACTGGCGAAACACCTCAAATTCAATTAGAAGATGTGCCTCGAGTGAAAGCTGCCAATTTATCAGCGATTCCTACAAAAACTCCGCAAGAATCAAGCAATAAGGAGTTAAAAATTGTTAGTGAGGCTAAAGAATTATTCGGCGAGGATCTCGTGAATATCGTTGACTGATTAATATAGGAAGGAAATATGTTTAACGCAGTGCGCGTGAGGCATTTTGAAAATATGCAATACCCTGAACCTATCGCTAAATTAATAGATAGTTACACGAAGTTACCTGGCATTGGTCCCAAAACGGCCACAAGGTTAGCTTTTTATACATTAGGTATGAATGAAGAAGATGTGCAGGATTTTTCTAAGGCATTGATTTCCGCAAAAACTGATTTAACTTTCTGCTCTATTTGTGGTAATATTACTGCAACTGATACCGATCCATGCGTTATTTGTCGCGATCAATCACGTGATCAGTCAACTGTTTTTGTTGTCGAAAATTCACGTGATGTAATGGCGATGGAGAATACGCGAGATTATCACGGCCTATATCATGTTTTAAATGGTGTTATTTCTCCTAGTGCAGGAACAGGACCAGAGGATATTAATTTACCAAGTTTGATTCGACGTTTGTCTGAGCATGAAGAAATTAAAGAAGTAATTGTCGGCACTAACGCGAATGCTGAAGGAGAAGCTACTGCTATGTATTTAGCACGTTTACTGAAACCGGCTGGTATCGCAGTTACCCGTTTAGCACATGGTTTAGCTGTTGGATCTGATATTGATTATGCTGATGAACTAACACTCATTAAAGCAGTACAAGGACGGACAAAATTATGATATTTGGCAAGAAAAAAACTGGATTGCGCAAAGAGTATGATAGAGCACTTGTATTTCAAATTGATAAAGCAAAAATTGACTGGGATACGGCAAGAAACTCTGAAGCAGCATTACTTGATGGACAAGTAAATTTACGGCTCATACAAGCGCAAACGGCACTGGCACGTGCTAAATTTAATTATTTATATCGTGAAGCACGTCGTCGTAAAACAGTTGGGCACATGCAAACCCATGTTTTAAAAACAGATCGTATTTAATCATTAGACAAATTACTCATAAGGACTGTTATGCCAAAACCAATATTTATATCATTCGAAGGACCTGAGGGCGCTGGAAAAACAAGTGTTCTTGAGGCATTGATTTCAGAACTAAAAACTAAACTTGGCGATGATTTGGTAACTACACGTGAGCCAGGTGGAAATCCAATTTCTGAAGCAATTAGATCGATTTTACAGCCAGAAGAAGATAATGGCATGGATAAAAGAACTGAGGCGCTCTTATATACAGCTGCTCGACGTCAACATCTCGTGGAAAATATTAAACCAGCATTAGATCAAAACAAAATTGTGATATCTGACCGCTATGTTGACAGCTCACTTGCTTATCAAGGGGGCGGTCGTGGACTTGGGATTGACAATATTTGGGAAATTAATCAATTCGCAATTGATGGTCTATTGCCCGACATGACAATTTATCTTGATGTGCCTGTTGAAATTGGTTTGGCACGCGTAAATGAGAATCGTCAGGGTAAAATTGATCGACTAGATAAAGAGAGTATTTCCTTTCATCAGAAGGTTCGAGAGACATATTTAAAACTTCAAAGTGAATTTTCTGATAGAATTAAGATAGTAGATGCTACGCAACCACTTAACAAAGTCATTGATGACACGCGGATACTCATCAACCAAATTCTGGAGGACAAATCATGAAATTAGTTACAGCAATTGTGCAAGATAAAGATACAACAAAACTCAGTAATGCTTTTGTGAAGGCAAATATTCGTGCGACACGTTTAGCCACATCAGGTGGTTTCTTAAGATCAGGAAACACAACGTTTATGATTGCCATTGAAGATGAACGAGTACCAGATGTTATGGAAATTATTAAAAAGGTTTCACAGAAACGTAAGCAATTTATGGTGCCACCTATCAGCCTGGATGCTAGTGGTGACCACGCGGGTGCTTATCCAATTGAAATTGAAGTTGGTGGTGCGACGGTATTTACTCAGAGTATTGATTCATTTGAACAGTTCTGATGTTACCAGATTTTGCAACAATTGCACAAAAAAATTATCCAGCGCAACTCGCTCATTTTAATGATTTACTGCAACAAGATAAGTTGAGTCATTTATATTTGTTTGTTGGTCCAAGCCAGTCCGCAAAACTGGCTTTTTCGCGTTATATAGCTTGGCAAGTTGTTCATGCTGATGAACGCAATGCCTTACGAATTACTGAGAATGAACATCCAGACGTACATATCACAGCGCCTATTCCGCCAGCTACTTCACTAAAAGTGGCTCAAATTCGTGATTTAACACCTGAATTTGTAACAACAGCCACTGAAAGTCCACGGAAAATATTTATTTTAGATGCGGTTGAAACACTCACAGCAAGCGCAGCAAATTCCTTGTTAAAATTCATTGAGGAGCCTGCTGGACCACAATTAATTATGATGCTTACGGAAAACATGTCCGATGTTTTACCGACGATTAGATCGCGCGCGCAAGTAGTTCAGTTAGCATCAGCTATTGCCAGTGATGATGATGGTTTAATGGACGGTGATTGGCAAAAGCAGACCCAATTAGTATTGTTTAAGTGGTTTGAGCTTATGATGCAGAGACGAATTGAAGCATTTGCATTTGTGCAGACAAAGATTATTAGTCAATTAAACGACACGAAGCAACAGCAGTTATTTTTAAATTGGTTACATGAGTTGGCCAGAGATACAATTGTTTATGGCCAGATTCCCGATGATCGATTAGCTTTTCCCAATCTAATTGGGCTATATAAAACATTACGACAGCGCTATGATATGTATCGATTGGTTAAAGCAAGTGATGAAGTATTTGCTGACGATAAATTGCGCAAAGTGAACCTATCGTTACAAGCACGGTTAGAAAAAATGACACTAGACGTCATAATCGCTCTGGGGGAATAAAATGCAGCAACAAAAAAGTTTTGAAAATCAAGAGACAGGAACACTTTTTTTAGTTCCAACACCTATTGGTAATTTGCAAGATATGTCGCCAAGAGCTATTGATACATTGCGCGATGTAGATATAATTGCTGCTGAAGATACACGCCACACACAACAGTTACTAAATCATTTTGCAATCACGACAAAACAAACTAGTTTCCATGAACACAACTGGCAGGCGAAAATCCCTGGCCTTATTGCAGATTTACGAAATGGGAAAAATGTAGCACAAGTTAGTGATGCGGGGATGCCTTCTATTTCTGACCCAGGTAAAGAATTAGTTGCGGCAGCTGTGGCTGAAAACTTAGCCGTCGTACCGATTCCTGGTGCAACGGCTGGTGTGACAGCATTGATTGCCAGTGGTTTAGTGCCGCAACCGTTTTATTTTTATGGGTTCTTACAACGTAAAAATAGTGAACAATTGGCAGAATTACAGCAGTTATCCACAATGCGGGATACAGTCATTTTTTATGAATCACCACATCGATTAAAGCAAACTCTAGTAAATATCCAAAAAGTAATGGGTGATGAGCGTCGTATTGTTTTAGCACGAGAGCTAACAAAACGCTATGAAGAATTTATTCGTGGAACTATTGATGAACTAGTTTCGTGGTCGCAATCAAATGAAATTCGTGGTGAGTTTGTAGTAATGATTGATGGCTTTCATGGAGAAATTTCTGAACCAGATAACAGTATTGCACTGACTGTCCAAGAAGCAGTATCAGCACTGATTAAAAAGGGCTTAAAGCCTAACGCAGCAATAAAACAAATAGCAAAGGAACGAGGCCTTGATAGACAAGCAGTATATGCGGACTATCACGAGATAGAGTAGTATGAAAAAGTATGAAATAAAAAGACGTGTTGAATATTATGAAGCTGATACAACACAAAAATTATCTTTACCAATGATTTTAAATTATGCTGTCTTAGCGTCTAAATGTCAGAGTGATGAACTTGGCGTGGGGCAGGACTTCCATTTAGGTCGTGGCCTTGGCTGGATCATCTTACAATATGAAGTAATAATTAAGCGACGTCCTAAAATTGGTGAAATAATTCGTATTCAGACCTTTGCTACACAATACAATCCTTTTTTTGTTCGTCGACCATTCGTCTTTTTAGATGAAAATGATAATGAAATTATTCGTGTTGATTCTATTTGGACTATGATAGATATGACAAATCGTCGCATGGCACGTTTACCACAAGATATAATTGATCAGTATGATGCCAAAAGAGTTAAGCAAATTTCACGAATCCCTAATCCTGAGAAGTTTTCAGATGATGATCAATATACTGAAAGGGACTATCATGTGCGATACTTAGATATTGATGGTAATAAGCATGTGAACAACTCGAAGTATTTTGAATGGATGCAGGACGTTATCGCACCAGAGTATTTGTTAACCCATGAAATCACGTACATTAATCTAAAATTCGAAAATGAAATTCGGCTTGGACACACGATTTTATCGCAAGTAGTTCAAAATGATAATAAATCCAAACATCGCATTATGATGGAAAATGTAATAAGTGCAGAAGCAGAGTTCAAGTGGCGGAAAATTTGATATAATAGTGTGTAGAGGAAAAAAAGATATGGCTATTTTAGTTCTTGGTGGAGCCGGTTATATCGGTTCACACATGGTTAAGCGTTTGATAGAAGCGGATCGCGACGTCGTTGTTGTTGATGCATTGTTTACGGGGCACCGCGAAGCGGTTAATCCAAAAGCAAAATTTTATCAAGTTGATATTCGTGATAAGACAGCATTGTCGGAAGTGTTTGACAAAGAAAATATCGAACAAGTTGTTCACTTTGCAGCCTTTTCAATTGTTCCAGAATCTGTAGCAAACCCACTAAAGTACTTTGATAATAATACTAGTGGTATGATTACTTTGCTAGAAGTGATGAAAGAACACGATGTTAAACAAATTGTGTTCTCGTCAACGGCAGCTACTTATGGTAATCCTGTTAATATTCCTATTAAAGAAACAGATCCGCAACGACCAATTAATCCTTATGGTGAGTCAAAGTTAATGATGGAAAAAATCATGGCTTGGTCTGATCAAGCGGATGGTGTTAAGTGGGTTGCATTGCGCTACTTTAACGTAGCTGGTGCTGCCGAAGATGGTACAATTGGAGAAGATCACGCGCCTGAAACACATTTAGTACCAATTATTTTGCAAGCCGGTTTAGGTCAACGTGAATATATTGAGATGTTTGGTGATGATTACAATACTCCTGACGGTTTCAATGTTCGTGATTATGTCCATGTGTTGGATTTGGCTGATGCTCATATTTTGGCATTGAAGTATTTAGCCGATGGAAACGATTCAAACCAATTTAACTTGGGATCTGCTACTGGATTCTCTGTTAAAGAAATGGTAGAAGCAGCTAGATCAGCTACTGGTGTTGATATTCCCGCCAAGATTGGTCCCCGCCGAGCTGGTGACCCTGATATTCTGATTGCTAATTCAGACAAAGCACGTGATGTGCTTGGCTGGGCTCCTAAGTATGATAATGTACAAGATATTATCAAAACAGCCTGGAATTGGCACAAAAACCATCCATCAGGATATAATGACAAGTAACATAATTCTTAAATATAATCCTATCAAGAGAAGTGATTCTAAGTTATTTAGAATCTTCCTTGATAGGATTTTTTTATTTATTCGAAAATAAGATGAGTTTATTGTAATTTAAAATTAATGATTGATTAATCTAAAGGGAAGTAATATACTTGTAAGTACGTAAAAAATTACAATTTAAAGATAAACGAGAAATAAATATGCAAATGTTATCTGAAATAGCTGGAAAAGGGACTTACATCATTAGAGAATTGACTGGTAGCCGGCGCTTAACCAAACGACTAGCAGAGATAGGGATTAAAGCGGGGAAAAGTATTGAAGTAATTTCTTTGCCTGATCATACTTCAGGGCTGATTATCTATTTTCAAGGGCAACGTTTAGCGGTGAGCAATGATATTGCTAGTCAAATTAGTGTAGCACCAGTCAGTGAAATTACCACGGATCATTTTAAAACGTTATCCGATATGCCCATCAATAAACCAGGCGTAGTAGCCAAAATACTTGGTAATAAAGCACTGCGTAAGCGCTTGATGGATATGGGCATTACAAAAAATACCGTTGTTAGAATTGACCGTGTAGCGCCTTTAGGAGACCCGATAGAGTTGGTTGTCAGGGGCTATAAGTTAAGCTTAAGAAAAAGCGACGCACAACTAGTAGTATTAACAGAGATTTAGTCTATGAATAAACAATGTACAGTAGCCTTAGCAGGTAACCCAAACAGTGGGAAAACAACACTCTTTAATTTATTAACAGGTTCGCATCAACACATTGGAAATTGGCCAGGCGTTACTGTTGAAAAAAAGTCAGGTCGTTTAAAAAATAATCCTGACATCATTATTCAAGATTTACCTGGAACTTATTCCTTATCAGCATATAGTCCAGAGGAAGTAATCACTCGTAACTTTTTAATTAATGATAAACCTGAACAGATCATCAATGTGCTCGATGCTACAAATATTGAACGTAATCTTTATTTTAGTTTGCAATTAATGGAAACTGGTGTACCAATTATTTTGGCTTTGAATATGTTGGATTTACTAGTAAAGCAAAGGCAATATCGAATTGATACCAAAAAATTATCTTATTTGCTTAATGTACCGGTTGTTAGTATTAGTGCGTTAAAAAAGAAAAATATCAATCAGCTGACTAAACAGGTTATTGCTAACACTGACCAGCCACAAACCTATCCACATCCAGTTTATGATAAGCGGTTGGAATCGGCATTATCCATGATTGAAGAACAGATTGATGGCATTATCGAAGCAGATCAGTTGCGATGGTATGCGATTAAGCTCTTTGAGCGTGATGAAGCAGTTGGACATTTAAAATTAACGGCACAGCAGCAAACTGAAATTGACAATATAATTGATACAGCAGAAAAATTATTTAATGATGACAGTGATAGCATAGTTGTTAATGCACGCTATGACTATATAGAACGCATCATAAACATGTGTGTAGTACGAACAAGTGATTTTTCAATGAGCATGAGTGATCGTGTTGATATGGTAGTCACTAACCGGATTCTTGCATTACCTATTTTTATATTTGTCATGTGGATTGTGTATTTCTTATCGATCCAAACCATTGGAACAATAGGAAGTGATTGGGTGAATGATGTATTATTCGGGGACTTTATTCCGAATAGTGCTAATGCAATTTTAACGTATTTGCATGTTTCAGTATGGTTGAAGAGTTTAATTATTGACGGTCTTATTAATGGTATTGGGTCTGTGTTAGGTTTCTTACCACAAATTATGATGCTCTTTTTGTGCTTAAGTATTCTAGAAGACTGTGGTTACATGGCGCGAATTGCGTTTGTTATGGACCGCATTTTTCATCGTTTTAATCTTTCAGGGAAATCATTCATCCCCATGTTAATTTCAACAGGCTGTGGTGTACCAGGCATCATGTCGACACGAACGATTGAAAGTAAAAGTGATCGCCGTATGACAATTATGTTAACGACTTTTATGCCATGTTCAGCTAAGTTAACCGTTATTGCGCTGGTCAGTGGGACATTTTTTCCAGAAAATTCATGGGTTGCACCAACATCATATTTTATTAGTATTTTGACAGTTGTTGGCTCAGGTATTTTTTTGAAAAAAACAAAGCTCTTTTCAGAACCGCCAACGCCATTTGTAATGGAACTGCCTGCTTATCATTTGCCTAGTATTGGTAACGTTAGCCACAGTGTGTGGATTAAAGCACATGCCTTTATCAAAAAAGCAGGGACTATAATTTTTGCGTCATGTGTTGCCATCTGGTTTTTGTCCAATTTCAATTTTCACTTTCAAATGGTCGATCAAAACGACAGTATCTTAAGAGACATAGGTATGGTTATAGCACCTATTTTTGCACCATTAGGATTTGGTGACTGGCATGCGACCGTTGCAGTGATTGCTGGTCTAATTGCTAAGGAAAATTGTGTTAGCACATTAAACATTACTTTTGGTTCATCAAGCACTGCCTCATTTATGAGCACCTTAAGACAAACTTATTCCCCTATGGCGGGTTATTCGTTTCTTGTCTTTAACTTATTATGTGCACCTTGTTTTGCTGCCATCGGTGCTATGTATAAAGAATTTGGTGATGCACTTTGGACTTGGCGCGCGGTAATCTATCAAACCGTTGTGGCTTATATGTGTGCGCTCAGTATTTTTCAAGTGAGTGAAATCATTCAAGGTAATGTTTCGGGGTACTTTGTTGCGTTATCGTTCATCGCTATTGGGTTGATGCTATATGGTATTTTTATCAAACGTGAGCGCCCGCAACAACTAGAATTGTATTAGAAAGGTCAGTCAATATGTCAACATTTATCATAGCTGCTATTATTTTTATCTTGTTTGCGTTGGTCATATACAATAAATTTTTTAAGAAAAATGCTAGTGGTAGTTGTCATGATTGTGTCGACATTGGTTGTCCGCTTGCCGATCAATCAAAAATGTTAAAAAACAAAAAAAGCCATCATTAAAACACGAAACCCCGATGAACTAACGCGTTCATCGGGGATTTTTTATTATGAGAGAATATTTGAGAGAGAAGAGAATAGTATATTCGGGAGAGAATATAAGTTTGTTTATAGTCGCGGGGAGAGCGCGACTTGGCTCCCTTTTACCATGGGGTTTCGTGTTTCTGATGTGATTGCCATCAGTCATACTGCTTATGTTTTTCAGTCCTCCAAAAATTTAGATTTTTTATTTGTTATATTTTAATTCAACTAGGCTTGTTGTTTGAGATAACTTGCTTTGTTGATGTTTATAATATAACGTTCTAAAATTAAATTCATGTAAACTGAAGATAAAGTGAACATTAAATGATTATTTCTCTGTTGAATCACGCACAACGAGTTCACCATCTAACACAGTACGTATAGTGTTAGATGGGTTGGTATCGCGTACAGTACAAAACAGTTCATAAATTTTTTTCCCAGTTTGGTAAAAATCATATTCAAAGCTAGTTAAGTTTGGTGTAACGGTCGTACTTAAATCGGATCTACCAAATCCAATATATTGGGCATTTTGTCCAGTTGCTAAACCAGCTTGAAGAGCACCGATTGTGATGCGATCAGTCGCGCCAATAATTAAATCAAAATTTTGGGACTGCATCGCTTGTTGTGCGGCTATTTTTGCTTCTGCTATGCTGAACTTTGAATCAACGACAGTCACCTTGCTAGTTGACAGTTTTTTTCTAATATTGAGAAAACGATCATGACCAATGGCCCAATCCATTGTTTCATCAATTTTTAACAGTAAAGTATTTTGAGGATGCAGTGATGCAGCAAATTCACCGACAACAGTTCCGGCTTGCAGATCGTTCATGACTACGCGATGAAAGTTAGGTTCTTCTTGTCCTTGGATAACTACTGGTGCATCAAATTCAGTTAATGCGTTACGTAACTCGTCGTTTAAATTAGCTGTTAAAACAATCAAGCCACCAACATTTTGTGTACGTAATTTTTCAATAGCAGCGAGCTCACGTTTAGTCGATTGATAGGTATTGACGATCAAGAAAGTATCATTTTCGTTTGCATCATCTAGCCCACGGAGCATTTCAACTTGGGCGGATGAATCGAGCCGAGGCACAATCACACCTATCGTGTGATTGACTTTCTGTTTTAAACTTTGCGCAAAGGTATTGGGCTGGTAATTATTTTCGGTAACAACTTTGTTTATTTTTTCACGTGTTTTAGCACTGACCGGTCCGCCATTCAAATAGCGGGAGACAGTGCTTTTTGCTACTTGAGCCATATTAGCAATATCAGTTATTGTCAATTTTTTTTCCATAGACACATATTACCATGAACGCAATGAAAGCGTTGTCATTAACTTGTAATATTTAACTTAAAAAGGAGGTTGCAATTATTTTTGAAAGCGGTTACAATTAGTTTATAAATAAATGGAAACGGTTCCAAAAAACTTAAAGAAATTTAGAGGAGCAGCAAAATGGATCATAATAAAGTAGCAAAGCGTATTGCCGATGCTGTCGGCAAGGACAATATTGTAGCCGCTGCACATTGTGCTACGCGTTTACGATTGGTGATCAAAGATGTTAAAAAGATCGATCAGGATGCCTTGGACAACGATTCCGATCTTAAAGGAACATTTAACGCTAACGGACAATATCAAATTATTGTTGGACCAGGCGATGTTAATGGTGTTTACGATGAATTTGTTAAAATTACCGGTGTTGAGCAAGCTTCAACTGCTGATTTGAAAAAAATTGCAGCACAATCAGGAAAAAGAAATCCTTTGATGGATTTGGTTAAAGTATTGTCAGATATATTTGTTCCTTTGATTCCAGCTCTGGTTGCCGGCGGTCTATTGATGGCATTGAATAACATTCTAACTGGTGAGGGAATGTTTGGCGCCAAATCTTTGGTTGAAATGTTTCCGCAAATCACAGGTTTAGCAGAAATGATCAATCTGATGGCTTCTGCACCGTTTGCATTCTTGCCGATTTTGATAGGAATTACAGCAACAAGACGTTTTGGAGGAAACGAAATTCTCGGAGCAGCTGCTGGTATGATGTTAGTTATGCCTAGTTTAGTCAACGGATATAATGTTGCCGAAGCGGTTGCCACTGGGAAGATGCCAACATGGGACTTGTTTGGTTTGTCAGTTGCGCAAGCTGGTTATCAAGGTCAAGTGTTACCGGTGATCGGTGTGGCATTCATCTTAGCTAACTTGGAAAAGTTTTTCCATAAGCACTTGAAAGGTGCTATTGACTTTACGTTTACACCGATGTTGTCTATCATATTAACTGGGTTTATCACATTTATTGTTGTGGGTCCGGTATTACGAATTGTCTCTAATGGTATTACTGATAGCTTGACATGGTTGGTTACGACGTTTGGCTTTATTGGTTACGGGGTCTTTGGTACATTCTACTCTGCTATTGTTATTACTGGTTTACATCAGAGTTTTCCGGCAATCGAAACACAGTTGTTGGCAGATGTTGCTAAAACAGGTGGTGATTTCATTTTCCCTATTGCCGCTGCATCTAACGTGGCACAAGGAGCTGCAACATTTGCTATTTATTTCTTAAGCAAAGGGGATGAAAAAGTACGGGCATTGGCTTCATCATCAGGTGCTTCAGCCATGCTGGGTATTACTGAACCAGCAATGTTTGGTGTTAACTTAAAATATAAGTTTCCATTTTTCATCGCTCTGGGATCAGCAGGAATTTCAAGCTTAGTAATGGGATTGTTCCAAGTGATGTCATCGTCGCTGGGACCAGCTGGTATAATTGGCTTTATTGCTATTCCAGCTAACAAATGGGTAGGATTCTTCATCGCCATTGCGTTATCATTCGTGATTGCTTTTACAGCAACCCTAGCTTACGGTCGTTCACACATGCCAGTTTCTAAGTCAGGTAATAGACTAGCAAATCCAGTAGTTACTGAACATGAAGCAGGTTTTGAGGTCGATGCACCTGTTTCAGGTCATTTAATACCGTTAGCTGATGTCCCAGATAATGTTTTCTCAACTGGAATGATGGGCAAGGGTGTAGCAATCGAACCGAGTGATGGTACGATTTACGCGCCGGCCGATGGTGAAATTACAGTAGCTTATCAAACAAAACATGCCTATGGATTGACGACGGATGATGGGGTTGAGATATTAATTCATATTGGCTTAGATACGGTTAATCTTGAAGGTCAGGGATTTGAAAGCTTTGTAACGCAAGGACAAAAAGTTAAAAAAGGTGATAAATTAGGTACCTTTGATACGAATACTATCAAAAAAGCTGGATATCCTGTTACAACTATGGTCATTATCACGAACACAAAAGCATTTAATGATGTTGCGGTAGATGAAGCTTTCGATAATGATATCCAAGCAGGCCATCAGATTATAACGGCCATACCAAAAACTAGTGATTCAGCTGTTGGTGCGCCAGCATAAATACAAAAAAGGGGAAAACGTATTTATCAAGAATACGCAACTAAAATAATTCATGTTTATTAAAGATGACATCAATCATTTTGAAAAATATCATTTATATCCAACACAAGGATTATTGAATGATCCAAATGGACTTATATATTTTAAAGGACAATATCATGTGTTTTTCCAATGGAATCCACATGCTTGTAACCACAAATATAAGGAATGGGGACATTTTGTTTCAAACGACTTGAAAACATGGACTCGTTTAGAAACAGCTTTAAAGCCTTCACTTCCAGACATGGACTCAGCTGGAATATATTCTGGTACAGCATTTGTTAAAGATGATAAGTTATATGTCTTCTATACAGGTAATGTTCGCGATGAATCTGGCCGGAGTGTGGCGTCTCATCAAATGTGGGCCGTTAGTGAGGATGGGATTCACTTTGAAAAACTTGGTGAACTATTCCCTCATCCAGAAGGTTTTACAAAAGATGTTAGAGATCCTAAAGTTTGGCAGGGGAGAAACGGGCGATACTATTTGATGGTAGGTGCACGATCAAATGAAAATATAGGTGACATTCTTATTTATGAATCGGAAAACTTTAGTCAGTGGCAATTACATGGTTCGTTAATTGAAGGTGAATTAACTGATATTCGTGGCTATATGATTGAATGTCCAGATTTAATTGAGATAGATGGTAAGCAAATTTTAATGTTTTCACCGCAAGGATTACCAGCGGATGAAGAGAACTATCGCTATCAAAACATTCATAACACAGGTTATGTTGTCGGTACTTTTGATGAAGAGACGTTACATTTTAAACCAGAAACTTCCTTTAAGGAAGTTGACAAGGGATTTGAATTTTATGCGCCACAAACCATGCATACCAATGAGGGCCGTAAAATAATGTGGGGATGGGCTGGTATGATGACACCAGAACGTGAAGCTTCGACTCCAACGATTGCTAGCAACAATTGGGTTCATGTGTTAACGATTCCACGCGAATTACACGTGACGTCGGACAATCTTTTGACACAGACACCTATTTCAGAAATTTTGCATACAAAACCTTTGACGAACTTTGGTGCTATTAATGTAGGTCAATATACAATTGATTCTCACGACAATTGGACATTATCTTTTGGTGAAAATATGACTTTAGTTCGAAACAAAAATCAACTTATATTATCACGTCGGCAGTGGGAAAATGGTGAAATTGAAAAAAGGCTGGTTGTAGGAGATATTAATCACACATTATTAATTGTTGACACAGATATTATTGAAGTGTTTACAAACAATAATCAATCAGTCATGACGGCACGTTATTTTTAAGCATTGAAAATATTTGTGTAAACGATTACAATGTAATTGTAGTAACTGGTTAACGTCTAACACAAACACGATAATTTCGTGAAGAAGGAGCAATTAAATCATGGGTTTATTAGGAGCAATTGAAGCAGGTGGAACGAAGTTTGTGGTCGCTGTTGCGGATCACGATTATAATATTGTTGAGAGAACATCATTCCCTACACTTGATGGTCAAAAAACAGTAGAGCAAGTCATCGCTTTTTTTGATAAGTTTGACGACATCGACGCAATTGGTATTGCAGCTTTTGGACCAATTGACATTGTAGAGGGATCAACAACATATGGTCACGTTCTAGATACACCAAAACGCGGGTGGTCAGGATATGATTTTCTGGGTGCAATGAAAGACTGGCGTGATATTCCTTACTATTGGACTACTGACGTTAATGGCGCAGGATGGGCTGAGTTTGAAACTGGTGCAGCTAAAGATGTTAATAACATGGTTTATTTGACAGTTGGTACTGGTGTAGGTGCAGGAATTGTCTCTGGTGGCAAGTTAGTTGCTGGATATGGACATCCTGAAGCAGGACATATTTTCTTACAAAAGCATCCTCTTGATAAATATGAAGGTCATTGCCCATTCCATGGCGATAATTGTTTGGAAGGCTTAGCTGCTGGTCCAGCAATTGAAGAGCGTTGGGGACGTAGTGCGAAGGAAATTCCAGATGATGATGTTGCCTGGAAGATTGAAGCCTTCTATCTTGCGCAAGCAGCCCTTGATTATACAATGATTTTACGCCCTGAAAAAATTGTTTTTGGTGGCGGTGTACCTCATCGTGAAATCTTATTCCCATTAATTCGCGAAAGTTTTGCTGAGCAAATGAGTGATTATTTAGCAGTTCCTGATTTGGATGAATACATCGTACCCGTTGCTAATGGCGATAATGCCGGCATCTTGGGTTGCTTCTATTTGGCAAAAACATTACTTTAATTTTCAATTTATCCTCAGTTTACGTGAGTTTAATTTTAGAACGTTATATTATAAACATCAACAAAGCAAGTTATCTCAAACAACAAGCCTAGTTGAATTAAAATGTAACATTCGATAAATTTATGATCTGGAGGATTGGACAGTATAAGCGGTATAACTGATGAGCATCACATCAGAAACACGAAGCCTCACGGCAAAAGGGAGCCAAGTCGCGTTCTCCCGCGCGACTATAAATAACTCATATTCTCTCCCGAATATACTATTCTCTTCTCTCTCAAATATTCTCTCTCATAATAAATATCCCCGGTGAACGCGTTAGTTCATCGGGGCTTCGTGTTTCTAGTAGAATTTTTATGATAATTAGATATTATGTTGCACGATATTTAAAAATATGATAATATATTTTATGTTGTGAAATACGAAAAATGGTCAGCTAGCTCAGTTGGTAGAGCAACGGACTCTTAATCCGTGGGTCCAGGGTTCGAGCCCCTGGCTGACCACTATATGAAACCAGCAAACTTTGTTTGCTGGTTTTTATTTTAATTTTAAATATCGAGGAGAGGAAGAATGCAACGGAATGTCGGGAAGAAGCTTAAAAAGCATCTGCTTTTAATTGTGTTGGTTATTATGCTGATTGTTGTGGTTGTTATTTGTTTTTTTAATACTAAACAACCAATCAAGAACACTGGAAAGATCGCTAAAACGTCTTCTGTAAAAAAAGTAGATGATTTACCAAAAGGTGTAAAAACGACAGATTGGAATTTAGTATTAGTCAATAAAAATCATTCCTATCAGACAGAATTGAACTTTACGAAGGTTACTGTCGATAGTAAACAAATTGATCAACGAATCGCACAAGCCCTTGCAAATTTTCGTTCAGCAGCTCAAAAGGCTGGTTACGCGACAACCTTAGTATCGGGATATCGTTCCATTGCATATCAAACCACTGTGTATAACAATTCAATTAGTCAATATGAATCAAATGGGATGAGCGCGACAGAGGCCAAAAGACTGACTGAGTCCGTAATTCAGGTACCAGGATCCTCGGAACACCAAACGGGACAAGCAGTTGATTTAGCAGGTAATGACGCCTTGGCTGCATATCCCTCTTTAGAAGCAGGTATGGATAAATTCAAATCACAGCAGTGGTTGATGAAACACGCACCGGAATATGGATTTATCCTACGTTATCCGAGTGATAGTCAGTCTATAAAGGAGACGGGGATTGACTATGAATCTTGGCACTTTAGATACGTTGGTGTGTCCAATGCAACATATATTACTAATCATCACCTCACGCTAGAAAAATATATTCAAACTTTGAAAAAGGCGGGTAGATGATACAATATTTGACCATCAAAACAATTGCTCAGCAGGAATAATGTAATTTTGATATACTATATTAGTAATATTTTTATTTGAAACTAAGGAGAAATGGCATGATTGTACTATCAGGCACCATCGGCGCTGGCAAAACGAGTTTAACGAAAATGTTGGCAAAACATTTAGATTCACAGGCGTTTTATGAAAGTGTTGATGATAATCCAATTTTGCCATTATTTTACCAAAACCCTAAAAAATATGGTTTTTTGCTGCAAATTTATTTTTTAAACAAAAGGCTAGAACAAATAAAAAGAGCCCAAGTGGATGCCAAAAATATTTTAGATCGTTCTATTTTTGAAGATGCTTTACTATTCCAATTGACAGCTGATTTGAATCGCGCAACGCAAACTGAGGTAGATATATATCAGTCATTGGTTAATAATATGATGGCTGAAATTCCTGGTAGTGCAACGTCTAAGGATCCTGATTTATTAATTCATGTTCGTGTTAGTTTTGATACTATGCTCGCAAGAATCAAAAAGCGTGGTCGTTCATTTGAGCAAGTTGAAGCAAATCCGGGATTATATGACTACTACAAAGAACTTAATTCACGTTATGATGATTGGTTTGCGGCGTACGACCGATCACCAAAAATCCAGATTGATGGTGACCATTTTGATTTTGTGGAAAATGAAGAGTCAGGTGCAAAAGTCTTGGACATGATTGATGCTAAACTAGCACAAACTGGTGTACTATCATTTTGAGAAATCCCGAAACTTTTGAAGTTAGGGATTTTTTTGATATAATAATTAAAATTAACTAAGGAACATATAATGAATAGTTGGCATAGAATTGTTGTTAAAGTCGGCACGAGCACAATTGTTAATCGTGATGGGCAAATTAATTACCCAGTCGTTAATCGGTTGGCACAAACACTTTCCAGTTTACAAAAATCTGGTCACGAAATTTTATTAGTTACATCCGGGGCAATTGGTGTGGCATTGGATCAGATGAATCTAGAAAAACGACCACAAGAAATTCCACAACAGCAAGCATTAGCTGCCATTGGTCAGGGATACTTGATGTCATTGTACAATCAAAGTTTTGCATTCTATCAACAATTAATTGGACAAGTTTTATTGACGTATGATGTGTTCGACAATAAAGCGATGCTTGAAAACACAATGAATGCCATTGAAATGATGTTTTCACAGCACATCATTCCCATTGTTAATGAAAATGATGTGATTGCAGTTGATGAGCTTGACCATCAACATTCATTTGGCGATAATGACCGCTTAGCTGCTATTGTGACACGTGAAATTGGTGCCGATGGATTAATTATTTTGAGCGATGTCGACGCGTTGTATACGGCTAATCCTAATATTGATGAATTTGCACAAGCCATTGATAAGGTAACGAAAATTACCGATGATATTCGTATGAGCGCCACCGGATCAACTTCTGGTTTAGGAACAGGTGGGATGAGCACAAAACTTGCTGCTGGTGAATTTGTGATGAAAAATGGTGGTAAAATGGTGTTAATTAATGGTAATAATCCAGCCTTGATTTTAGAAGTAATAGCTGGTAAAACGGTGGGAACATTATTTCAAGGAGAATGAGTCTATGAACGCAGTGGAAGAAATTGGTAAGCGTGCCAAATTAGTGACTTCTGATGTCGCTAATTTGGCAGTAGATATTCGTAATCAAATATTATTGGATATGTCGTCAGCCTTGGTAGCTAACTGGCAAGAAATTGTGGCAGCTAATAAAAAAGATTTGGACGCGGCTACGCAGCTCTCGGGGCCAATGCGTAATCGATTGACGCTTGACCAAAAAACAATTGGCGGTATTGCAGCGTCGCTGTCAGCGGTCGCTAAGTTAGCTGATCCTTTGGCAGGTCCATATGACAATTGGAAAAATCATACAGGATTTAAAATTGTTAAAAAAACAGTGCCACTAGGGGTTGTGGCGATGATATTTGAGGCGCGCCCGAATGTGACCGTAGATGCTGCCGCATTAACCTTTAAATCAGGTAATGCAGTTATTTTACGCGGTGGTAAAGAGGCTATCGAGTCAAATATTATCTTAACGAATATTTTGCGTAATGTGTTACGTAAACACAATTTAAACCCAGATATAATACAGTTAATCACGGATACAACACATGATTCAGTCAACACATTACTAAATTTGCGTGACTATGTTGATGTATTAATTCCGCGTGGTTCAGGTCAGTTTATTGATTTTGTTGTAAAAAATGCAACGGTACCGGTTATTGAAACTGGCGCAGGTAACACACATATATTTGTGGACGAGAGTGCCAAGCAGGATGAGGCTATTCGTGTCATTCATAATGCCAAAACACAAAAACCAGCAGTTTGTAATGCTGCCGAAAAACTATTAATTCATGAGGCAATTGCGGGTGAATTTTTACCAAAAATTGTCGATGATTTATTGGCTGCTGGTGTAGAGTTGCGCGGGGACCAAAAAGCCCGTAGTATAGATAGTCGAGTAATTGGCGCAAGTGCTGAAGATTGGGATACTGAGTATAACGATTTAATTATGGCTATAAAAATTGTTCACAATAACGATGAAGCAATTACCTGGATTAATGACCACACAACCCATCACTCAGAAACAATTATCAGTGAAGATCTTAATCATGTTACTGATTTTATGAATACTGTTGATGCTGCTGTTGTTTATCAGAATGTTTCAAGCCGATTTACTGATGGTTTTGAATTTGGATTTGGCGCAGAAATTGGTATCTCTACACAAAAGCTTCATGCGCGTGGCCCAATGGGACTAAGTGCGTTAACCACAATTAAGTATGAAGTATTCGGTGAAGGACAAATTAGAGAATAAGCACAGTATTTTTGACCCAAAAAAATGATCCACGATACGGACAACTAGGTTTGGTGTCGTATCGTGGATCATTTTTATGTTATTGAAGCACAGTTAGCATTAGATTTTGAAAATCATGAACAAATCTTTTTGAATCAACTAAAACAGCAGCTTTAGTAGTTGTTGGGACCAAAAGTTTCTCTTTATCACCGATTGTGCGGCCATAATCGCCACTTTCTTTATCGTATGTTACCCGCATTGCTAAGGCAATTGATGTAACATAGCTAGGATCGATTCCAACAGCAACTGCTAGTGGATCGTGGAGGGCAGCACCATTTTTATTGATGTTTAAGTTAGCATACGCATCAATATAGAAATCCATTAAGTCAGCAAATTTTTCTCCGGCTAAGGTTCCTAGTGTACGCCATGCTGCAGTTTCTTTTTTCGTTAGCAGCGTGCGGAGGGTAACATCAAGGCCAACCATTGTTAGGTTTTGCTGATGAACGAAAGCAAAGTCAGCCGCTTCAGGGTCTTGGTGAATGTTTGCTTCGGTAAAAGGCGTTAGGTTACCTGGTACAGTTAAAGCACCGCCCATTAGCGTTGTATTACCAATCAAGGTAGCCACGTCATTATCTTTTTCAATCGCTGCAGCCAAATTGGTGAGAGGCCCAGTTGGAATAAAAATTAGGTTTTCTTTATATTGATGAGCAGATTCAATTAAAAAATCAACAGCTGATTGGGTTTCGATTTGTCTTGGTGAAGTTTCTAAGGTGATTTCACCTACGCCATTTTTACCGTGAATAAGCTGTGAAATAGGCATAACTTCAAAATTATTGGTTGTACTTGAATGACTAGCACCAATAAATACAGGGACATCGTCAGCACCAAGTAAATGTAATAAATTCAGTGAGTTTTGTGCGGCCGTTTCAACAAGTGTGTTACCATAACTAGAGATAATACCAATCAAATCGACATTTGGATCAGCTACAGCGTAGGCGAGCGCCAGAGCATCATCCACGCCAGTATCCAGATCAAGAATCATTTTTTTAGTAGCCATAAATTGTAATTATGTGCAGACGCACATTTCCTCCAAATTGTAATATATATTAATTATAACGGACGAAAACTATTTTTGTTTTAAATTAACGCAATGTTAGAATGACGTTGCAATAAAGTAAAATCGGAGAATATTTAAATGACAGAGTTATATGATGTAGCAATCATAGGTGGTGGACCAGTTGGTATGTTTACAGCTTTCTATGCCGGATTACGTGATACTAAAGCAGTTCTAGTTGAAAGTTTAGCAACACTCGGCGGACAAGTGACATCGTTATATCCTGAGAAAAAAATTCTTGACGTTGCTGGATTCACAGGAATTAAAGGATCAGCATTGATTGATTCATTGGATGAACAAATGAAGTTATTTCCAATTGATATCAAAACCTCAACAACTGTGACTAATGTGACGAAAACAAACGACTTATTCACAGTGACCATCAACAATGGTTCGTCATTTCAGGCTAAAACAATCATCATCACAACAGGTAAAGGCTCTTTTGAACCACGCAAGATGCAGGTGTCCGGCGTTGATCAATTGGTTGGCCAAGGTATTCACTATTTTGTAACGAATAAACATGATTTTGATAACCATGATGTAGCGATTGCTGGTGGTGGTGATTCAGCTATTGATATGGCTACGATGCTTAATGAATTTACCCATTCTACAAGAATTATTCACCGCCGGGATCAATTTCGTGCAATGGAGCAAAGTGTGAAACAACTGAGCCAATCATCCGTTATCAAAGAAACGCCGAAAAAAGTATCACAGATTGAAAAACAAAGTGATGGTAAATTGAAAATTACGTTAGCGCAAGTGAAGAATGATCAGGTAACTAATGATATTTGTGTTGATGATTTAATTATTAATTATGGTTTTATTTCGGAAAATAAAATTGTGCATGGTTGGGATATACAACCAGAAAATGAAGGACAAGCGTTTTCCGTCGACCAAGCAATGCAGACGACGATACCCGGCGTTTTTGCTATTGGGGATGCTAGCCACTATGAGGGGAAAGCAGATTTAATTGCTGTTGGATTTGGTGAAGCGCCAACAGCAGTTAATGCTGCAATTCGATTTTTTGATCCACAGCGACGTGGCCCCGGCCATTCGAGTTCAATGGTTATTCAAGATGGAAAACTTATATAAGTAAAAAAGTAGTAGATGAGTATATCATCTACTACTTTTTTAAAAGCTACTTAGCGGAATCTAAAACAGTTGCTTCTCCTGTGGCATAATCAATTTGAATGCCTGGCTGTACGTTGAAAATCCAATAGTTTAAGTTCAGTGTTTTGCCGTTGTCTTCAACTGATTTAGCCATATAGTGAACACCACGAGCAAGACGTTCGTTGCCAACATAAAGTGGCGTGACCTGTGCACGGACCGTAATAGTTGGATTGTTTTGGATAGCATTGCGAATATCATTTTCAGGGACGAGCTGACCTGGATAGGCATTTTCAACACGTGTACCCGTAATCATATTTTCTGTGACCATAGTGGGTAACCCGAAAAATTGATAGCCCACAATGTGAGATTTATTCCAAAGCGCTTGCATACCATTGCCCAATTTAACGTTAGGGTTATCATGATAACCACCGACCCACTTAGTACCATCGTAGCGATCGTTAATAAACCAACCGGATGGGCGGACAGTGTAAGGAATACGATCCGGCCGTTTAGTAACTTTTGATATGGCCGACTTACTGGCCACGAAATTTCCTTGTTGCGAACGGCCTAACGAATCAAGAGCTGAGAGGCTTAACCCATCAACTGGATTGAGCTTAGATGCTTGACTTGGGAAAGTTTCTTTCATTTGGTCGTCTGTGAAGGTTGCTTTATTGTTGTTGACATGAACGATGTCACCATCTAGCGTTCCATCCCATTTTAAGTTGAGCAGGGCCTGATCAGATTGGGCAGTTACTGTTGGATGAGATGTTTCAGTAGAAGTATTTGTCGATTCGTAGTTTTGCCACAAATAAAATCCGGCAACAACAACTAGAATCAGAAGGGATAGTATCTTATTTTGTGGTTTGCTTTTGCGTCTATAAGTGCGTTTTCGTGCCATGATTCTCTCTCTTTCAAGTTCTTATATCATAACATTTATGCTACGCCAAAACATCAACAAAAACGATAATAGAAATCAGCGTTCCAGTTCCCACTCGGCTTTGAATTGCGCTAAGAATGATAGCATGAACTGTTGACGACTTTCAGAAATTGTGCGTGCTGTGTCTGTATTTAATTTGTCCTGAATAAGTAATAATTTTTCATAAAAATGGTTAATTGTCGTACTTTTTTGATTGCGATAATCAGTTTTATTTTGTGGTAAATGTGGTTGAATTTCTGGATCATATAATACACGATTTTTTACCGCACCATAAGTAATTGCTCGTGTGATGGCGATAGCTCCCATAGCCTCTAAACGATCAGCATCTTGTACAATTTGTCCATTGATATTGAGCTCTTGAGTACCTTCTAGTGACTTAGACCAAGACATATTGTCGATGATATAGGTGATTTCTTCTATCATTTCTGGATGAACGCCGATAGATAGAAGAAACGAAATCATATTATTTTTTGCTGCAAGAATATCTTCTTGACTATCGTATAATTTATCATCATAGACGTCATGCAGCAATGCGGCAGCACGTACAACAAAAGCATCTGCTTTTTTCTCATGGGCAAGAATCTTGTTAGCTAGTGCAAGGACGCGATTAATGTGATCAATGCTGTGTCCAGTATTATCTTTAGTGAGTGCGTCTTTCATATAACGATTAATCATTTCAAGTTGATCCATTTTAATTTCCTTTAAGTTTTATTTCGATTGCTTATTAATTAGTTTAAACTAATTAATAAGCAATCGCGTTTAAAAGTTGGATTAATTCGTAAAAGTTTCAATATATCATAAATAATAACTTGAGTCTCTATGAAAAATTATTGATTTTAGTTATAATTATTTTAATATAACTTTACCTCATACGGTAAAAATCATGCTTAACGTAGAAAGAGACGATTCTTTTTATTGTGAGTGTTTTAAAGAAAGAGGAAGACTCATATGTCAGAACCAAATAATATTTTGTTTAATACCGGAAATCACACTGATTCGGCTGTCATTTATGACAAGTTTTCAAAGGCAGAACAGCAATTTTCAGTAAAAAAGGATAAGACCTTTTATATTACCACGCCAATTTACTATCCGTCTGGTAAGTTGCAGTTGGGAAACACTTACACAACGGTGCTTGCTGATGCAGCAGCACGATACCACCGCTTACTGGGTGAAGATGTTTATTTTTTAACAGGTACAGATGAACATGGATTGAAAATTCAACAAAAAGCTGAGGCTGCGGGTATATCTGAAATAGATTTTCTTGATGGTATGGCGAAGCAAATTAAAGACTTGTGGAAGCTAATGGATATTTCATATGACGATTTTATTCGCACTACAGAAGATCGCCATGAAAAAGCAGTCGCTAAAATCTTTACGCAATTACTAGAAAATGGGGATATTTATAAAGGTGAGTATGAAGGTTGGTACTCTGTTTCTGATGAAGAGTACTTTACAGAATCTCAATTAGCCGAAGTCTATCGTGATGACGCAGGCAAAGTAATTGGTGGGAAAGCACCATCAGGGCATGAAGTTGAGTTAGTTAAAGAAGAAGCATACTTCTTCAAGATGAGTAAATACGCTGATTGGTTACTTGATTATTACAAAACACATCCAGAGTTTATTCAGCCAGAAGCTCGAATGAATGAGATGATTAATAATTTCATTGCACCAGGTCTGGAAGATTTAGCGGTAACACGTACATCATTTGACTGGGGTATTTCAGTACCAGGGGATGAGAAGCATGTGATTTACGTTTGGATTGACGCATTAGCTAACTATATTACTGCTCTAGGTTATAATTCGGACGATACAACCCTATTTGATAAGTTCTGGCCTGCAAACGTTCAACTTGTTGGAAAAGAAATCGTTCGTTTCCATACTATTTATTGGCCAATTATGTTGCATGCATTGGGATTAGAGTTGCCTAAATCAGTTGTAGGTCATGGTTGGCTTGTGATGAAAGACGGTAAGATGTCTAAATCAAAGGGTAATGTAATCTATCCTGAAGTGCTTGAAGAACGCTATGGTCTAGATGCAGTTCGCTATTATTTATTGCGTTCAATGCCATTTGGTAATGATGGTGTATTTACACCTGAAGATTTTGTGGCGCGTGTTAACTATGATTTAGCTAATGATTTAGGTAATTTGTTGAATCGTACAGTAGCCATGATTAATAAGTATGTGGATGGGGTTATTCCCGAGCTACTAACAGGTAAGACTTCTTTTGATGAAGACTTGGTTCGAACTGTAGAAGATGCCATTGTTGAATACAACAAAAACTTTAAAGAATTACGTACTGCTGACGCACTTGAAAGTGTTTGGAAAATCATCCGTCGTGCAAATAAGTATATTGATGAGACACAACCATGGGTGTTGGCAAAAGATGAAAATGAAAAGGAAGTTTTGTCTAGCGTAATGGCTCATTTAGCTGGTGCATTACGGGTTACTGCTGTTTTGTTACAGCCAGTATTAACACAAGCACCAAAGAAGATTTTTGATCAATTAGGCTTAGATTATTCTGACAAAGGTGTTGCTATTGCAGGTTTGACTTTCAGTAAGTTACCAACTGGCGGTCATGTTGTCAAGAAGGGTGAACCAATTTTCCCACGCCAAGACGTTGAAGAAGAAGTGGCCTTTATTTCAGGACTAGTTTCAAAAGATACCAAAGGTAAAGGGCGTGCGGTTAAAGAGGCAGCAAAAGAAGCAGCTCAGGTGGCGCCATCTAAGGATTTGATTACTTATGATGATTTCGATAAAGTTGAAATCTTGGCTGCTAAAATTACGGCAGGAGAAATTGTTGCTAAATCTGAAAAATTGTTAAAGTTTACGCTTGATGATGGATCAGGGAAGCCACGCCAAATTTTGTCGGGTATTCGTAAATGGTATTCAGACCCTGCTGCTTTGGTGGGTAAAACGGTTGCTATTGTTGCCAATATGAAGCCACGAAAAATGGCTGGTGAACTTTCTGAAGGGATGATTTTGTCGGCTGAGAAGAATGATATTGTTACTGTAACGATATTGCCGGATTCAATTGAACCGGGTTCAGGAATTGAATAATAAAAGAGCAGCTCTTCGGAGTTGTTTTTTTATTTGATTTGACGAAAGGACAATTGTTAACTAAAATTAACTATAAAGTAAACATTGTGATAATAGTGGAGGAAAGTGATGAGTACAGCTGATAAACTGTTAGCTTTGTTGGTTAATACAGCAGGCGATTGGGTGTCTGGTGAAGCAATTGCGCAACAGTTAGGGATTACCCGAACTTCTATATGGAAGTCTGTTAAAAAGCTTGAGTCTCAAGGACATCTCATCGAGAGTGTTCGTGGGCAAGGATATCGATATGTAGAGGGCGCTAAAATTTCTGCTGTTGGCATTAAAAAGTATTTAAAATCAGATGTGGATCTGAAAGTCTTTGACACGATTGACTCGACTAATGTGTATGCTAGAGAGAAGCTTTCTTCTGGCGAAATTACTAAAAATACGGTTATTGTTAGTGAAAGCATGTCGGCGGGAATTGGTCGATTAGGAAGAAAGTTTTTTTCGCCGAAAAATACGGGTATGTACGTCACTTTTGCTTTGCCACTACCTGTGGAGACGATAGTAAACCCCGGCCGATTAACTACTAGTACCGCAGTAGCTGTCTCAAAAATGGTTAAAGAAGTATTTGATATCGATATTCAGTTTAAGTGGGTCAACGACTTATTGTACAACAACAAGAAAGTTGGTGGTATTTTGACCGAAGCCATTACGGACTTTGAAAGTCAACAGTTTTCATCTTTAGCTGTGGGTATTGGTATGAATCTTGCCACGCCTGATGGTGGATTTCCAGATGAAATTTCTCAAAAAGCAGGTGCGCTGACTGATGAAATGGCTGTATCAGGAAATGAAGTTGTCGGTTCTTTAATTAATCACTTTTTTGATATGTACCAGGATTATCAGGACGGGCATTATATACCGCAATATCGCAAAAAGGTGGTTGGTGTTGGACAATCAGTAGAACTAAAGCGTGGTCAGGTGAACTTAACGGGGATAATTAGAGAAATCGATAATGATGGTTGCCTCGTGCTTGATACGAAGCGGGGCATAGAGCGCATTAATTCTGGTGAAATTACTAAATTACTGTTGCCAAATAATGAATACCAGGGTTAGACACTAAAAAAGCAACTACACAGACTGTAGTTGCTTTTTTAGTGGATTCTTTTGATAATTTGTAACTCTACTAAGGTTACAAAAAAGATTAAACCAACATCAATTAAAAAATCAAGTAAACTGGTAAAACCTAGTATACCAGTGACGTTAATTATGTTACCTATGTAAAATTTAATAATAAAACACTTATATGCAAAACCAATTAAATGAACCATAATTAAGCAGAGATAGTTACTGACCAGGGTATTCAAAAATTGGTGATGGCTAAATAGTTTGTTGCCCTTTCTAATGATAGCAGCAAAAAATGGCATTAGTGTAAAAGCGATTAAGAAACCAAACGTTGTCTTGAATATATAGCCTAGTCCGCCACCAGATGCAAATATGGGTAAACCGAGTAATCCGGAAACAAGGTAAAGCACTGTCAACCAAGAACCATACTTGGCACCGAGAATCGGATAAACTAAAAAGATAAAAGCCGTTTGTAGCGAAATGTAGTCGTAAAAAGGAATCGGAATAGCTACTTTGGCAGAAAGCACCAATAGAGCAAAGTAAATACCTATTTTACAGATAGTTTGTGCACTAACGCTAACGTTCGTCTGTTGATACATAATATATAATCCTCTCAATATTAGATGTTACCCTTTTTTATTAAAATGGATAACAAAAACAATTTACTATAAATGCATTTCTTTGTCAAATATGTTACCTTTTATATATGATTTGGTTAACAAAAATCTGGAGGAAAGCATGCATTATAAGAAACGTAGTCAAGAAGTATTATGGTTGCCATTCACGCAAATGAAAACGTTGTTCCTGGTATTTTGGCTGCTGGGAAGATGTTGACGGGAGGATACTTACCATTAGCCATCACTATGATATCTGAAGCGATCTATCAAGTTTTTTATGATGATTACGATGAAATAACATTGTTTCGCGGTCATTCTTATACGGGTAATCAATTAGGTTGTGCTGTGGCATTGAATTGGTTAGAAATAAAGAGAAGCGACAACCTTTTGACCCTGATTTAAGAGCAGTTTGGTGAGCAACATTAACCATGCGAAAACTTGGCTTGCTCACAAGACCATTGGGGGACACAATTGCATTCTTGCCGCCATTGATTGCAACAAAAGAAGAAATGAAGCAAATAATTGTCATAATTAAAGAAGGCATTCAAACTGTCATGGAAGAAATGAATCATGAAGAATAAGGGCTATTTTATTACAGGAACTGATACGGAAATTGGTAAAACCTTTGTAACGGCCAGGTTGGCACGTTATTTCAATAAGCACAATCAAGATATTGGTGTCTTTAAGCCATTGATGAGTGGTACACGTAGAGAAAACCCTTGTAGCGATGCCTATATTTTAAAATCCGGTGCAAAGGTTTTGGATGGTTTAGAAGAAATTAACCCTTTTCAATGGGATGAAGCGCTCGCACCAGCCTTAGCTCAAAAGCGTGCAAAAACAGACTATTCATTAGATGATGTACTGAAAAAATATAATGTATTAGCTCAGAAACACAAGGGCATGTTGGTTGAAGGAGCAGGCGGCATTACAGTACCATACGGCGATGATTTTACCGTCACGGATTTAGCGTGTGCGTTGAATTTACCGTTGATTATTGTGGCACCAAACAAACTAGGTGTGATTAATCATATTATATTAACCATTGAATTTGCTAAAAACCATGATTTAACAATAGCGGGGATAATTTTTAATGGTGTCAAGCACAAAGGTGTGGTAGAAGATACGAATTTAACACTATTAAAAGAGATGACTGATGTACCAATAATTGGTGAATTACCATGGATTACCAATCAGATAAACGCAGAATTACCTTTGGAAAAGTACTTGGATATAAATCTGTTAATGTGATTTATTGATCATAGTGGATAATCAGATTAAATAACAAATAATACTATAAATTTTGAGATTAATGAGAGTACTATCTGCACTCATGTTAAGAAAAAAACAAAATGTTATATTAAGCAGCTACATTCGCTCAAAACTGCACTTTGTGCTATAATAATGGTGTTGACTAAAGTCAAAAATTTTTGGAGGATCTAAAACACATGACTGTTAAGATTGGTATTAACGGATTTGGACGTATTGGTCGTTTGGCCTTCCGTCGTATTCTTGAGTTGTCAGACAAGGCTTCAGATATTGAAGTTGTTGCCATCAACGATTTGACAAGCCCAGATATGTTGGCATACTTGCTCAAGTATGACTCAATTCACGGTACTTTGAACGCTGAAGTTTCATCTGACGACACAGGTATTGTTGTTAACGGTAAGCACTATGCTGTTTACTCAGAACGTAACGCTGCTGACTTGAAGTGGGTTGCTAACGATGGTGTTGATTACGTATTGGAAGCTACTGGTTTCTATACATCAGCAGAAAAGTCACAAGCTCACTTGGATGCAGGTGCTAAGAAGGTATTGGTTTCAGCTCCAGCCGGTGCAGTTCCTACAGTTGTCTACGGTGTTAACCAAGACATCTTGACTGCAGATGACAAGATTGTTTCTGCTGGTTCATGCACAACGCAATCATTGGCTCCAATCGCTAACGTATTGGAACAAGAATTCGGTGTTAAGACTGGCTTGATGTTGACAGTCCACGCTTACACAGCTTCACAAAGCTTGCAAGATGGTCCTAAGTCAGCTAAGTTTGCAAAGCGTCAAGCTAATCGTGACGCAGCTTCAAACTCATTGCCACATTCATCTGGTGCCGCAAAGGCAATCGGAATGGTTGTTCCTTCATTGGATGGTAAGTTGACTGGTTCAGCTATCCGTGTTCCTGTTCCTGATGGTTCAATTACGGAATTAACTGCAGTCTTGAAGAAGGACGTTACAGTTGAAGAAGTTAATGCAGCTATGAAGAAGTACGAATCAGATTCATTTGGTTACAATGGTGACGGATTGGTATCTACTGATATCATCAACGACACACATGGTACTGTCTTCGATCCAACACAAACTGAAGTTGTTGCTGGTGAAGGACAACAATTGGTTAAAGTTGCTGCATGGTATGACAACGAATACGGTTTCACTTCAAACATGATCCGTACATTGTTGCACTTCGCTACTTTGTAAGATAGATTATTCTGTTTTACCTGTTAGTGTACTAAATCATAATATTAGAAAACACACTTCGGTGTGTTTTTTTATTGTAAGGTATTCTATTATGTATATTTTTTGAAAAGAGGCAAGCAAATCTTAAACAAATGGCTACTTGTAGGTACTTATAGTAAAAAATATGATATACTTTATTCAAATATCGAACAGGAGTTCTATTTGTGAAAGTTGCATTTTCATCTGATAATCATTTTGATTTAAATAAAATTAATGTTGAACGCGCTATGCGGGCACAAGCGCTCTATTTGTTGAACAAAAATGTGAACGTTTACGTTATTGCTGGCGATTTGTTTAATGACTTTAAGCAATCCTTAGCATTTGCGCGTAATATGCAAGACTTAGTAAAAAACAAATTAACCATTCGTTTTTTGGCTGGGAATCATGATATGGGTAAAAATGTTACATATGAAGAACTTGAAAGTGATATCGACGAGTTATATTTTCATAACAAGTACATTGACTTAACTGATGATATCCGACTTATTGGCAACAATGGTTGGTATGATTATAGTTTCGTCGGTAATGATTATACAGAAGAAGAAATTCAATCGTTTAAAAATAGCTATTGGTATGACCGACGCATTAAGCAACCAATAACTGATAAAGAACGTTTTGATATTAACCTAAAACAAATTAAGGATCAGCTCTTGGCTGCGGGCAACAAACAGACTATAGTTGTGAGCCATTTTGTGCCACGTGAAGACTATATTAAACGTTTTCCAAATGGGAACACACGATTGGATATAGCAAATGCGTTCCTTGGCAGTTCGAAAATTGGTCAAGCTGTCGATCAATCATATACCATTGCAACAATTACAGGGCATTTGCATTTACATCCCGCACCGTTAAAGTTCGGTAACAATGTTTATTATAATGCTGCTGTGGGTTATAGTACTGAACGTGTTCACGAATGGTCAAGTGATGATTTTCTAACAGAATGGCAAAAAAGACTAGTTGTACTTGAATTTTAAAACACCGGATAGGTGTTTTTTATTTCTTAAGGAAACACTATGATTTTAGAATACTTTGACAATCGAAATAAATTATGATAATATTTTGACTATCAGATATTTCGATTATCAAAGTATTTTAAAAAAGGAATCAATTATGCCAGTTCTTACAACAACAGAAATTATGGACTTAATTCCCAATCGTTATCCTATTCTTTATATGGATTACGTGGAAGAAATGGTCCCAGATGAATCAATAGTCGCTGTCAAAAATGTGACCATTAACGAACAGTTTTTCCAAGGTCACTTCCCTGGAAATCCAGTGATGCCAGGTGTTTTAATCATTGAATCACTAGCCCAAGCAGCATCAATTTTGATTTTGTCATCACCGCAATTTCAAGGTAAGACAGCTTACATGACAGGAATTGATAACGCTAAATTTAAGAGAATGGTTAAACCAGGCGATGTATTGAAGTTACATGTCACATTTGGTAAGCTACGTGCTAACATGGGCAGTGTGTTAGTTGAAGCCAAAGTCGATGGTAAAACAGCTACATCAGCCGAGTTGATGTTCGTTGTGGCGCCAGATGAAAAAGATGAATGAAGCAATTACAACTGATTTTGAACAAATAAATACTGAACTGGTTGGTGTATTTAATAATGTCATGTGGATAGAAGAAGCTGCTTTAAAACGCAGTTACTTCTCTGATATAACCTTAAAAGACATGCACACCATTGAAGCTATTTCAATGTATGATGAAAAAAGTGCTTCACAGGTCGCAAAAATTATTCATTTGACACCAAGTTCTATGACAGCAGCCATTGATAAATTGGTTGAAAAGGGTTATGTTGAGCGACGTCGTTCCAGTAAAGACAGGCGTGTGGTACGATTAGGCTTAACGCATAAGGGGCGTGTCGTTTATCGCGCTCATCAAGAATTCCACAGGGATTTAACGCACAATCTGGTAAAAAATATGTCACCAAACGACGTGAGCGTTGTCAAACAAGCGATCCATAATTTGGTTAGCTATTTAGCACAGATAATTAATCATTAAAGAGGGGAATTATGGAACAATTGAAAATCGTTGCTTCAGCACGTCAAATTCCAGATCGACAAGTGACGAATCAAGAGCTCAGCACAATGATGGAAACTGATGATGAATGGATCTATACTCGGACAGGTATTCATCAGCGTAATGTCGTGACAACGGAAAACACTAGTGATTTAGCCAGTGAAGTGGCAAAGAAAATATTGGCGAAAAGTGGTGTTTCACCAGACAGTATTGACTTTATCATTGTTAGCACGATGTCACCAGACAGCCTATCACCAAGCACGGCAGCAATTGTCCAGGCTAACATTGGTGCCACTAATGCATTCGCATTCGACTTAAGCGCAGCTTGTTCTGGTTTTGTTTATGGATTGAGTGTCGCCTCGAGTCTGTTAATGTCACGCTATCAACGTGGATTGATTATTGGTGCAGAAGTGTTATCGAAATTAGTTGATTGGAAAGATCGAACTACGGCAGTTTTGTTTGGTGATGGAGCTGCAGGGGTACTTGTGGAACGAACACAGGATAATGTTGGACTTTTAGGTGAAGAACTTAGGACTTTTGGTGAAAAGGGTGACAATTTAGTAGCTGGTAGGTTTGCGAACACAAACCCATTTTCGGAAAATATTAGCCCGTTAGACCCTTATTTTCATCAAAATGGTCGGGAAGTATACAGCTTTGCAACTCGTGAGGTTCCCGAAGCACTCCAAGCAGCCTTAGAGACAGCTCAAGTTACGGCTGACGATGTTGATTATTATCTATTACATCAGGCAAACGCACGTATTGTATCTTCCATTGCTAAACGGTTTGGGCAGCCCGTATCTAAGTTCCCAACCAACATGGCTTCAAATGGTAACACTAGTGCAGCAAGTATCGGTATTTTATTAGATGAATTGATAGAGTCTAATACAATTCATGCTGGTCAAACGATTGCCTTTGCTGGTTTTGGTGGTGGTTTAACTGTCGGCGCACAAATTTGGAAAATTTAAATCTATCGGTGTAGTCGGCTGCACCGCAAAAATCTAACGAAAATACATAAAACGGATTTTAGGAGAAAAACACTCATGACAGACGCAGAAATTTTTGACAAGACAAAAGAAATTTTGGTTGATCAATTTGATTTAGAAGAAGATGAAGTTTCATTAACAACCGATTTAACAAATGATATTGACGCTGATTCATTGGACTTGTTTGAAGTTTTGAACCGTGTTGAAGATGATTTTGATATTAAGTTGGCTGTTGCTGAAGATATCAAGACTGTTCAAGATTTGGTTGATAAGATTAAAGAACAATTAGCAGCGTAATTTAGGTGACATTTTGTCACGTACATAACATAATTTTTAAGGATGAGAACATGACAGTTAAAACAATGAACCCTATTTTTGAAAAATTAGGCATGAAATACCCAATTGTTGAAGGTGGGATGACATGGGCTGGAACAGGTGCGTTGGCAGCTGCTATTTCAGAGGCTGGTGGACTTGGCTTTATCGGCACAGGTTATTGGCATGGTGATGACGTTCGTAAAGAAATCAGACGTGCAAAAGCTCTGACAGATAAGCCTTTTGGCGTTAACGTAATGTTATTAAGTCGTCATATTAGAGAAGTTTTTGATGTCATTATCGAAGAAAAAGTTGCTGTAGTTGCAACTGGAGCAGGAGACCCATCGCCATTTTTGGATGAGTTACATGCTGCTGGTATTATAGTAATGCCTGTCGTTCCCTCAGTTTCATTAGCACGTATGATGGAAAAAAAAGGGGTTGACGCGGTTATTGCTGAAGGTATGGAATCAGGTGGGCATATTGGTATGCTGACTACGATGACATTAGTACCGCAAGTAGCCGATGCCGTTAATATTCCAGTAATTGCTGCTGGTGGTATTGGTGATGGACGTGGTGTTGCCGCTGCGTTTATGCTTGGTGCGGCTGGTGCACAAATGGGTACAAGGTTTCTGACAGCTACTGAATCAGAAGTTCACCCTAACTTTAAGTCAAAAATACTTAAAGCTAAAGATATTGACACTATCGTTACGGGTAATTTGCTTGGTAATCGTGCCCGTGTTTTGAAAAATAAAATGGCAAAGTCATTTGTTAAAAATGAAGTAAACGAATTACAAAAAGAAAAGCCAGACGCTGCAGCCATTGAAAAACTTGAATCTGGTACACTACGTCGTGCTGTTCAAGAAGGTGATAAAGAAGGCGGTGCATTCATGGCCGGTCAAATTTCTGGTTTGATTAAGGATGAGAAGCCTGCAGCTGATATCTTGTCCGACATTTGGGCGCAAGCTACCGATTTAATGGGTATTGAAAACACAACATTGTAAGTAAAGAATCCGATTGGTTTCGGTTTCATTGTTTATATATAGTATATGGGGTTTAACATGAAAATTGGATTATTGTTCAGCGGGCAAGGCGCACAGCAAGCCGGCATGGGCACAGATTTATATGAAGCACTTCCTGAATATAAATCAACAATCGATCGAGCTTCTGAAGTTTTAGGATATGATTTATCTGACGTGATGAAGAATGCTGATAAAATTGCACAAACGCAATATGCACAACCTGCTATCTTATCTATGAGTAATGCCATTGTGAATGCTTTGGGTAGTGCTTTGCAACAGCCAGTTGCAGCTCTAGGATTGAGTTTAGGCGAGTATTCGGCGTTGACTGCAGCTGGGGCCATGAACTTTGAACAAGCTGTTGCTATTATCAAAGATCGTGGGCGATATATGCAAACGGTTGGAGACGCAAATCCTGGTAAGATGGCGGCAATAATGGGCGAAGATCAAAAGCTCATTGAAGCTGTTTTAGCTCAATTGCAGGCCAAAGGAAAGCAAGTTTTCCCAGCAAACTATAATACGTTTGCTCAGCTGGTCATTGGCGGAATTGCTGCTGATGTTGACGAGGCAAAAGCGACATTAACAGCGGCTGGCATCAAACGTACGATTGATTTGCCAGTCTCTGGTGCATTTCACACCCCATTATTGAAAGACGCTGCTGTTCAGTTATCTGAACGGTTGGCAACTGAAGCATTTACAGATGTGAATTATCCTGTTTATTCCAATACAACAAGTGAACCGTTTATTATCGCGGATCTCCATGAAACGTTGACTAAACAAATTGTATCGCCAACATATTTCGCGCAAGCGATGAAAAAAATGTTAGATGCAGGTGTTGATACATTTATTGAAGTTGGTCCTTCGGATACATTGATTAAGTTTGCTAAAAAAATTGCTCCCAAGGATGTGAAACGATACGCTATTAAAGACTTAAAAAGCTTTAATGAAGTAAAAGAATTGCTCACAGCAGAAGAGGTATAACATGGCAGATTTTACAGATAAAACTGTTTTAGTAACAGGCTCATCACGTGGTATAGGACTTGCAATTGCAAAGGCATTTGATGCTGCAGGAGCAAACGTCATTTTACATGCACGTTCAGAAATTAGTCCTGAAACTTTAACAGAGTTTAAGTCAGAACCAAAAACATTACAGTTTGATATTGCTGATGCAGAAGCAGCAGAAGACAGTTTGAAAGTATTATACAAGCAAGAAAACTTTTCAGGTATTGACATATTAATCAACAATGCCGGTATTACAAAGGATCAGCTAGCTATTGCAATGACACCAGCAGATTTTGCACAGGTTGTTAACGTAAACTTAAACGGTACTTTTAATGTGACACAACCTGTATTTAAAAAGATGATTCGACAAAAGCATGGGGCGATTATTAATCTAGCCTCTGTTGTTGGATTAATGGGTAACATGGGTCAAGCGAATTATTCTGCATCAAAAGCTGGTCTGGTCGGATTGACAAAGACTCTAGCTAAAGAAGGTGCACGTCGCCACATCCGAGTAAATGCGATTGCCCCTGGTATGATTGTTTCAGATATGACTGGTGCTTTGCCAGAAAAGACACAGGAAGAGATTCTAAAAAATATTCCATTATCTCGTTTTGGTGAAGCTTCGGAAATTGCAGATGTAGCATTATTCTTGGCAGGTAATGATTATATTACCGGTCAAACAATCACAGTTGATGGTGGGTTATACATTTAACGCACAATTTATTGATGTGAGGCACTGAGAACATAAAGAAAGGAAATGCGTCCTCGGCCATTTGATTTAAATTCATTAGTATAATGTCTTTTTAATCAGTGTCCGTCCACGCTCTTAATATTATGACACGCGTAGTAATTACAGGACTTGGCGCAGTAACGCCATTAGGAAACGATACACAGTCTTTCTTGGACGGTATTTTCAATGAAAAAATTGGTATTAAACCAATTACAAAATTTGATGCATCAGAGACGGGAATCACCGTGGCAGGACAGGTTGATGGTTTTGATCCCGCAGCTCGTGTTGGTAAGCGTGATGCACGTAAGATGGATTTGTTTTCACAGTATGCGGTTGATGCTGCAGATCAGGCTTTGACTAATGCTGGATTAAAGGCAGAAGAAGGTGCTGAAGCACCAACCACTGTTGCTGATCCTACTCGATTCGGTGTAATTTTAGGTAATGGTATTGGTGGGTTGACTACTATACAAGATCAAGTAATCAAGATGCATGATAAGGGGCCACAACGTGTTAGTCCATTGTTTGTGCCTGAATCAATTCCCAACATGGTATCAGGAAATGTTTCGTTACGTTTTGGTGCAAAGGGTATTAATTCAACAATTGTTACGGCTTGTGCTTCAGCAACAAATGCGATTGGGGAAGCGTTCTGGCGTATTCAATCTGGTAAAGCCGATGTCATGTTAACTGGTGGTTCAGAAGCAACGGTTAACGAAATTGGTATTGCTGGTTTCGCAGCCTTGACTGCGTTATCAAAGGAAGAAGATCCAACACAAGCTTCAAAGCCTTTTGATAAGAATCGTCATGGATTTGTTTTGGGTGAAGGTTCAGGAATTTTGGTTATTGAAAGTCTAGAACATGCTCAAGCACGTGGTGCTCATATTCTTGCGGAATTAGTTGGTTATGGTGCATCATCTGATGCATATCACATGACGTCACCATCCCCAGATGGTGAAGGTGCTGCACGCGCAATTCGTGATGCATTAAATGACGCTAATTTGGAAGCCAATCAAATTTCATATATCAATGCTCACGGAACAGCAACAGGAGCAAATGATTCGGGTGAAGCACATGCTATTGCCACTGTGTTTGGAGAAAATACAGTACCTGTTTCTTCAACAAAGGGAATGACAGGTCATTTGCTTGGTGCTGCTGGTGCCATAGAAGCTTTGATTTCTGTAGGTTCTTTGACACGTGGTGAATTACCAGTAAACGTCGGTCTTGATGAACAGGACGAGGACACTAAGGTAGTTAATTTAGTTGATCAAGAAAACAAGCATCAAGCACCTGAGTATGTAATGAGTGCTAATTATGGTTTTGGTGGTCACAACGCTGTCATCGTATTTAAGAAATGGCATGAAGGAGTGTAATTGATGAGTTTAAATATTGAGGAAATTCGTGGATTAATTGCTGATTTAGAGAACAGTTCTTTACGCGAATTCAAAGTTGTTGATGGCGAATTCAGTTTGCATTTATCAAAGAACAAAAATGAAGCAGTCGTGAACGCGCCAGTTCAAACTCCAGTTGTTGCTCCTGCCGCTGTTACATCAGATCAAGCTCAAGTAGCTGCAGAACCTGAAACGCTTAAAACAGGAACTGAAATTGTTGCTCCTATGGTTGGAACAGTATATTTGCAACCAAAACCTGATGCACCAATGTTCAAACAAGTTGGTGATAAGGTCTCAGTGGGAGAAACAGTTGCTGTGATTGAAGCGATGAAATTAATGACAGAAATTCATAGTGAAGTCAGTGGAACAGTAGCCGAAATACTAGTTGCTAACGAAGAAGTAGTAGACTACAATAAGCCACTCTATAGAATAACAACAGATTAAATGTAATTTTAAGGTTTGTATCGGTATGAAATATAAATATCATACAAACGTACATAATACATACTACGAAGGAGCCAAAATGTCGATTCTAAACACACAACAAATTCAAGAAATATTACCTCACCGTTATCCAATGCTTATGCTAGATACAGTGGAAGAATTAGTACCAGGTGAGAGAGCAGTAGCAATTAAAAATATCAGTGTCAATGAAGAAATTTTCCAAGGCCATTTCCCTGGGGAATCCAACTTTCCCGGGTGCTTTGACTGTCGAGGCATTAGCTCAAACTGGTGCGGTTGCACTGTTATCTATGCCTGAATTTAAGGGTAAAACGGCTTACTTCGGGGGCATTAAAAAGGCTCGTTATCGTAGAATGGTTCGTCCAGGAGATCAACTACGTTTAGAAGTTACTTTGGATCGTTTGCGCGGACCAATTGGTACTGGCAAAGGTATTGTTTGGGTTGGTGACAAAAAAGCGACAACAGCAGAATTGACGTTTATTATTGGAGACTAAAATGTTCAAAAAGGTTCTAGTGGCAAATCGCGGTGAAATCGCGGTGCGTATTATTCGGACATTGAGAGAAATGGGTATTGCATCAGTTGCTGTTTATTCAACAGCTGACAAAGATAGCTTGCACGTTCAAATTGCTGATGAAGCAATCGCAGTTGGTGGTGTTAAGCCAACAGATTCATATTTGAATATGAAAAACATTCTGAGTGCGGCACTATTAACAGGTTCTGAAGCTATTCACCCAGGATACGGCTTTCTGTCAGAAAATGCTCTATTTGCTGAAATGGTTGGCGAAGTAGGAATTAAATGGATTGGCCCACGTCCAGACACAATTGAATTAATGGGTAACAAAGCTAATGCTCGTGAAGAAATGCGTCAAGCAGGTGTTCCGGTTATTCCTGGATCTGACGGTTTCATCCGTGACTTTTCCGAAGCTAAGGTTGTTGCTGATCGTATCGGATATCCTTTGTTGCTAAAAGCCGCTGCTGGTGGTGGTGGAAAAGGCATGCGTTTTGTTTATAGCGAAGATGAATTGAGCGACAAATTTGATGATGCCCAAAATGAAGCGCGCCTGTCAGTTGGTGATGATCAAATGTACATTGAAAAAGTGATGGAACATGTCCGACACATTGAAATGCAGCTTTTGAGAGATGAAAATGGTCATGTTGTCTATCTACCAGAACGTGATTGCTCATTACAGCGTAAAAATCAAAAGGTGTTGGAAGAGTCACCTGCTGTAGGTGTAACGCCTGAGATGCGTGCTTATTTAGGTGGTATTGTAACAAAAGCTGCGCAAGCGATCAGGTATGAGAACACTGGAACAATTGAATTTTTGCAAGACCATGAGGGCAATTTTTACTTCATGGAGATGAATACTCGTATCCAGGTTGAACACCCAGTCACTGAGATGGTAACCAATTTAGATTTAATTAGATTACAAATAGAAGTCGCTGCAGGGCAAGATTTACCTATAAAACAGGACGATATTCAAGTTAATGGTCATTCCATCGAAGTACGCTTGACGGCCGAAAGACCTGAAAGTAATTTTGCACCAAGTGCAGGCACAGTTGATCTTGTATTTTTACCTACCGGAGGACCTGGTGTTCGAATTGATTCCGCACTATTTGTGGGCGATAAAGTCCAACCATTTTACGATTCAATGATTGGTAAATTAGTGGCGAAGGCAGATACTCGTGAACAAGCGGTTCAAAAAATTCATCGCATTGTTGATGAAACTGTTGTGCATGGCATTTCTACAAGTTTAAATTTCCAAAAAGCTTTATTGGAAGATCCACACGTGCAGCGTGGCGAATTTGATACACGCTATTTAGAAACTGAATTCTTACCACGGTGGACTGAGAGCTTATCAGAAGATGAATAATACAATGCCGCATGCGTTTGACGTGTGCGGTATTCTAGTAAATGGAGACATTTAATATGGACTTATACAACAATAAAAATAGCGATACATCAAAAATTAAAAGAGATGCTTCGGTTAATGATCGCATTCCTGATGGTCTTTTTCTAGCGTGCCCATACTGTGGTGCACAAATGTACAATAAACAGCTTGGCAAATATCGTGTGTGTGCAAAGTGTAATTATGGTTTTCGTCTCCAAGCATGGGAACGTGTTGAATTATTGACTAAAAACTTTGAAGAAATGGATTCAGATATCCAAATGGATCATCCAGAGTTTCCAGGTTATGCAGAAAAACTAAAGCGGGCACAGTCACAAACTGAGTTGGCAGAATCTGTTTTGACTGGAACGGCTGACATTGAAGGGGAACAGGTGGCTTTAGGAATCATGGATTCCTACTTCATGATGGGGTCTTTGGGTTCAATGACAGGTGAAAAAATTACGCGCTTGTTTGAATACGCAACGGCTCATACGTTACCGGTTGTTTTGTTCACTGCATCAGGTGGCGCACGTATGCAAGAAGGAATTGATTCCTTAATGCAGATGGCCAAGGTTTCAGCAGCTGTTGCAGCCCACCAGGAAGCTAAGTTATTGTACCTAGTTGTGCTAACTGATCCTACAACTGGCGGAGTAACTGCAAGTTTTGCTATGCAAGGGGATGTTACTTTAGCTGAACCACACGCGCTTGTTGGTTTTGCTGGGGCAAGAGTGATTGAATCAACAATACATGAAAAACTACCAAAAGACTTTCAACGGGTAGAGACATTATTGGAAAATGGTTTTGTAGATCAAATTGTACCTCGATCAGAATTAGCTCAACTGATTGCCAAAATTGTTAGATTACATACAGCGGAGGCCGAATAAATGCCTGATATTTTAAGTGGATTGAAATTATTTAAACGTGAATTAACGCCAGCGCAAGTGGTTAAAAAATCCCGTGAAGACCGTTTTATGGCGCGGGAAATCATTGATGGCATTTTTGCAGACTTTGTCGAATTGCATGGTGATCGTCTCGGTGGTGACGATATGTCTATCATTGGTGGCATTGCATTTTTAGCAGACCGGCCTGTTACGGTGATTGTTGTTGACAAGGGTACAGATATTCATGACAAGTTGAGCAAACGTAATGGTTCGCCAGAGCCATGGGGCTACCGTAAAGCTCAACGTCTAATGCAACAAGCTAATCGATTTAATCGTCCAATTATCATGTTTGTTAATACACCAGGTGCTTTTCCAGGCAAAGAGGCTGAGGCGCAAGGGCAGGGTGAGGCAATTGCTAAATCAATCCTAGACTCAATGAAGTTAACCGTTCCAATGATTTCTATCATATATGGTGAGGGAGGCTCTGGTGGTGCACTTGCATTGGCCACGGCTGATCAAGTTTGGATGTTCCAAAATGCAACCTATTCGATACTATCACCAGAAGGATTTGCATCCATTCTTTGGAAAGATAGCAAACGTAGTGAAGAAGCAGCGGCTGTTATGGGACTAACTGCTAAAGATCTCTTGGAGAAAAATGTTATTGAGTATATTATTCCAGAGTCTCGTAATCATCCTCGAGTTTTCAACTTAATTCGGAAGCGGTTAAATGACGAGATACATACATTGAATCAATTAACACCAGATGAACTATTAACGAAGCGACGTAACCGCTTTAGAGCATTCTAATCCGATAAATATGTTATAATAAAGTCTCTCAGATAATGGGTAGATTTTAGACGGGTCTGTTTTTGGAATTCGACAGGTCGTTTAGAGCATTGATTGCGTTTCGCCATCCGGGCGCAAAACGGGCAGAAATTTTAACTGCAAAAAACGAAAACTCTTTCGCTATCGCTGCCTAAAAACCAGTGATGCGTAGCTTAATCTTGGTTGCTGGCGTCTGAGGTTAGGCCATAAAAGGCCAGATCGTACTGCTTCTTACATCTGGAAAAGCAGTATTAAATCAATCAGGTTAGTTATATTGAAGAGCCTTGAGCTATGGCAGACAATATAATGAACTACAAATAATAGCCCTATAAACGTAGATATTGGTGTATCGGGCGATTTGGACAGGGGTTCGACTCCCCTCAGATCCATTTAGTATTTCATGGCGTTGCATAAGGTTTCAAAAACCTTGATGTAGCGCTTTTTCTTATGAAAAACGTTGATTGTGAGGAAAAGTAAAATGGAGTCACTCAACTTAATTGAAGGCGTTGTTGCACGTATGTACCAATGTGACGTAACACGAGTATCAGAAGAATCACAAAATAACGAATATGAAGGGACAACTTTATTTGTTGGTAACAAAAGTCTTCGTATCCGTTTGGCGAAGAAAACACCTACTAAACAAGGATACTTTGTCGTGTTGTGGGAAAAAGACGACAGAGGTCAAAATAAACCATTTGATGCGTACAATAGTCCTGAGTTATTAGTGGTTTGTGTGATAGATAATCAGCAAAAGGGAGTCTTCATTTTTCCTAAAGTGTTACTGGTACAACAGAAAATATTGAGTTCGCAGCAAACCAAAGGAAAAATGGCTTTCAGAGTTTATCCAGATTGGGTAGTTGAATTAAATAAAACTGCTCAGCAAACACAAACATGGCAGAAAAATTACTTTGTGGATTTGTCAACTGATCAAGTTGATGAAGATAGGTTTAAAAGATTGCTTTCTAAATCTAACTGTTGATTAAGATACTATGAAATAAATACCAGTTATGCAGCGTCTTGAATATCTGCTTGACGAACTGTCTAATTTACGGTAACATTAAAATAATCTTAGAGGATTAAGCAAGCGCACGTCTAGAGAGTTGATGTTTAGTGGAAATCAATCGTGTTAATGCCCAAGGTTGCTGAGAATTATAATTAATCATATTAAATAAATAAGCGGTCGTTTAAAAACGACAAATTAGGTGGTACCACGGTAGAAAGATCGTCCTAATCTCTGTAATTTGAGATTAGGACGATCTTTTTTCGTGTTACGACTTAAAAGAAAGGAATTAACAATGCGTGATATTGATATGTCAACAAAGTATGATCCAACTTCTGTTGAAGCTGGCCGTTATGACAACTGGCAAAGCAAAAAGTTATTTGCACCCGAATCAAACAAAGAAATTCAAGGCAATGAGCCAGAACCTTATTCTATTGTCATTCCACCTCCTAACGTTACCGGAAAACTTCATTTAGGGCATGCATGGGATACGACATTACAAGACATGATTATTCGCCAAAAGCGGATGCAAGGATTTGATACCTTGTGGTTGCCCGGAATGGATCACGCTGGTATTGCAACGCAGGCAAAAGTTGAACAAAGATTACGTGGTGAAGGTGTTTCACGTTACGATTTGGGTCGTGAAAAATTTGTTGAACAAGTATGGGACTGGAAAAACGAGTATGCTACTACCATCAAGCAACAATGGGGTAAGATGGGGCTGTCACTTGACTTTGACCGCGAGCGCTTTACGCTTGATGAAGGTCTGAATAAGGCTGTTAACAAGGTATTTATTGATCTATACAATAAAGGATTAATTTACCGTGGGGAATATATCATTAACTGGGACCCACAGGCAAGAACTGCCTTATCTGACATTGAAGTTATTTATCAAGATGATGCTGGCGCATTTTATCACGTTAAGTATCCATTTACAGATGGGACAACATTCGATGGAAAAGATTACATTGAAATTGCAACAACTCGTCCAGAAACAATGTTTGGGGATGTCGCTGTTGCGGTTCATCCTAGCGATGAACGATACAAAGATTTAATTGGTAAAAAGGTTTTGGTGCCATTAGTTGGTCGTGAAATTCCAATTATTGCAGATGAGTATGTAGAAAAAGATTTTGGTACTGGTATGGTGAAAATAACACCAGCCCATGATCCTAATGATTTCCAAGTGGGTAATCGTCACGATTTGGAACGCATTAATACGATGACTGAAGACGGTCATTTAAATGAATTTGCTGGTAAATACAATGGCATGGATCGTTTCGATGCTCGTAAAGCAATTGCCGCTGACCTTGAAGCTGGCGATTACATGCTAAAAGTAGACCCAATTGTTCATTCTGTTGGTCATTCAGAGCGTACAGGTGTTCAGGTTGAATCACGTCTATCAACGCAATGGTTTGTTAAAATGGAACCATTGGCTAAACAAATTTTAGACATGCAAAAGAATGACGATGAAAAGGTTGAATTTGTACCAGCACGTTTTGAAGATACATTTTCACGCTGGATGGAAAATATTCGTGACTGGGTTATTTCACGTCAATTGTGGTGGGGTCATCAAATTCCTGCTTGGTACAAAAATAAAGGAACAGATCAAGAAGAATTATATGTTGGTACTGAAGCACCAGCAGGTGACGGCTGGGAGCGTGATCCGGATGTTTTGGACACATGGTTTTCATCTGCTCTATGGCCATTTTCAACCATGGGTTGGCCAGAAAAGCTAGACGGTGACTTCGCCCGTTATTATCCAACAAATACATTAGTAACTGGCTATGATATTATTTTCTTCTGGGTAGCACGGATGATGTTCCAGGGGAAAGAATTTACTGGACAACGACCTTTTAAAAATGTCTTGATTCATGGTTTAATTCGTGATGGTGAAGGGCGTAAAATGTCGAAATCATTGGGTAATGGCGTTGACCCGATGGATGTTATTGAAAAATATGGTGCTGATGCATTACGTTGGTTCCTAGTAACGGGATCAACTCCGGGACAAGATTTACGATTTACTTACGAAAAGATGGATTCGGCTTGGAACTTCATTAACAAAATTTGGAATGCGTCACGTTATGTTATTATGAATTTGGATGAAGATACACCATCTACGTTACCAGATATGAGTCAATTAACATTAGCTGATCAATGGATTTTGTCACGTTTGAATACAGTGGTTACGAATGTAACACGTAATTTTGACAAATTCGAGTTTGGTGAAGCAGGACGTGAGTTGTACAACTTCATTTGGTCTGATTTTGCTGATTGGTATATCGAAATGACCAAGGAAACTTTGAATGGTGATCAAGATAAGGCACCAGTTCAGCAAACATTGGCCTACGTATTGGATCAGACATTACGTCTATTACAACCAATCATGCCATTTGTTACTGAAGCTATTTGGCAGGAAATGCCAGCTCAAAATGGCAGCGAAGCCGATTTTGCTATTGTAAAATATCCGGTCGTGCGCGAAGAGTTAAGCAATCCTGACGCAGAACAAGCCTTCAAATCGTTGCAGGATTTGATTGTAGCTGTTCGTAATATCCGAGCAGAAGCAAATGCACCAATGTCTACACCAATTGATTTAATGATTCAAACCACGGATGATAATTTGAAGCACATTTTTGAAGCGAATGCTGATTATATTAATCGTTTTGCTCACCCTAAAACGTTAATAATCAGTGATGATGTGCAAGCTCCTAATTTGGCAATGTCACAAGTAATTTCAGGTGCTGAAATTTATGTTCCACTGGCTGAGCTGATTGACATTGACGAAGAAATAACACGCTTACAAACTGAAGTGAAAAAATTTTCTGGGGAAGTAAAACGAGCTGAAGGAAAACTAGGAAATGATAAGTTCGTTTCTGGGGCCCCTGAAGCGGTTGTTGCTGCGGAAAAAGAAAAATTAGCTGATTGGCAAGCCAAACTTAACGCAACAGAAGAAAGATTACAGACATTAAAGGCAAATCAATAGAAATTATAAAATCACTCTTAACAGGGTGATTTTATTTATTATTTGACAAGGTAATGAGCAATAGTTTTGTATGGTAAAAAAATCAAGTAGTGGACTTTTTTCTTAAATTCGATACAATAGTTAGAGTATAAAATAGCGTGTAATATATGGCAGTATGCAATTTTTTAAGGAGAGTTACAATGTCCGGAAGTAAAATACTCGCAAGTGCACATTATGTACCTAGAGACATCGTGACTAATAATGATTTAGCAAAAATCATAGATACCAGTGACGAGTGGATTCAGGCTCATACTGGTATCAAAACGCGACATATATCATTGCAAGGTGAAAATACGAGTGATTTAGCGACACGTGCCGCGGAGTCAGTATTGAGCCAAACTGATATTAAACCAGAAGATATTGATTTAATTATTGTAACAACATTTACCCCAGATGGATTGGCACCATCAACGGCAGCATTAGTACAGCGCAATTTACATGCTGAAAATGCTTGGGCCTACGATATTGTAACAGCTTGCTCAGGGTTTGTTTTTGGGTTGAGCACAGCTGACAAGTTTATTAAATCTGGTCAATATAAGAATGCATTAGTCATTTCTGCGGAAGTCAACTCCAAAATGATGGATTTCAAGGATCGCACCAGTACTGTCTTTTTTGGAGACGGTGCAGGAGCAGTGCTGATGACAGCTGATGATTCCGGTATTGTGGAAGCTGAAAAAATGCACACAATCGGGAATGCCGATGTTGTACATTCAGGGCGAATAGCACCACTGACAAGTCTATCTGTGGATAACTATCCAAAAATAGATGCTTTTTCACAACAAGGACGTAATGTATTTGATGAAGTAACAACTATTGTTCCAGATCATATCCGCAATTTTTTGAGCGAACATAATTTATCAACTAGTGATATTGATTACTTTATACCCCATCAAGCAAATTTACGTTTGATCGAGTATATTGCAAATGATCTCGGCGAACCAATGACAAAGTTTTCAACAAACGTTGTTACGAATGGTAATACATCATCTGCTGGGATCGCTATTGGACTAGATGAATTAAATAAGTCAGTTAGCTTAAAAGGAAAACGGGTATTGCTAACTGGATTCGGTGCTGGCTTTACTTATGGCAGCATGCTTTTACAATTTTAAAGAAAACCTTAAGAGTTTTAGTTGGATTTAATAATATTGAAATGGTGAAAAAATGCAAAATGAAGCGTACTTTTTCACCATTTTTATGTGGAATGAGTTCATTTTTAAATTATTAAAAGGTCTTAAAATACCTATATATCAACGTTTATTCGAGTATGACATATTTCAGTAATATTGTTACAATATTGATATAGTCGCACAATACACACGTTACAACAAACGGATATACTAATTAATGTTATTAAGATTTGCTTAACAGTAAATCTAAAATTTAATTATTACGAGTTAATACAATTCATTCAGGAGTTACATAAGAATATGGGTAAATTTTTTAAGAAGACTTTATTGACTACTGCAGCTGGTGCTGCGGCCTTTGTTGGTGGACATGCAGCAGCTTCTGCTGATACAGTAGAAGTGCAATCAGGCGACACTTTGTCAAAAATTGCAGCAGCAAACAATACTACTGTTGATGCGTTAGCTAAGGCTAATGGAATTAGCAACAAAGATTTGATTTTAGCAGGTTCATCACTAGAAATTAACGCAACACAAGAAGTTTCTGGTTTATCAGAAGACGGTACATCATATACAGTGCAATCAGGTGATACATTATCAAAGATTGCTGAAAAAACTGGTGTAGATGTATCAGTATTGTCTTCATTGAATAGTTTGTCAAATACTGACCTTGTTTTGACTGGACAAGAATTGTCATTGAAGGCTTCAACTACTCAAGCAACCAGTTCAGCTGCTACAACTGTGACAGCAGCTTCTGCACAATCTTCATCGGTTGACACAAGTAATTTGAAATATATTGCAGCAGCTGATACAGACAGCAATAACTTTATGACGCTTGATGAATATAATACATATGTTGCAAATGGTGGCTCAACATCATCAGCTGCGACAGAATCATCAGCTTCATCAGCAAGCGCTTCATCAGCTACAGAAGATATCACATATATTGCAGCAGCAGATTCAGATAATGATGGTTACATGACAATGGCTGAGTATAATGCATACAAAGCTAACGGTGGGTCAACATCATCATCAGCGCAAGCCACCACATCAACGGCCTCATCTTCAGCAAGCACATCAAGTGCTTCATCATCAACTAGTGACAATATCACTTATGTTGCTGCGGCTGACACTAATAATGATGGCTACATGACAATGGCTGAGTACAATGCGTACAAGGCTAATGGCGGTTCAACATCTAGCGCATCATCAGCTTCTTCGTCAACGCAAACGACAACTACTAATACTACTGCCACTGCAACAACAACTAACGTTTCAACTGGTAGCACAACGGCAGATGCAACAATCAACGCATGGAATGCAAAGCGTGCAGAATTAGGATTATCACCCGTTACAATTTCTGCATCATTGACTTCACAAGCTCAAAGTCGCGCACAATCAATTGGAACATCGTCAAACTGGTTTAGTACACATATGTCTTCCGGTACTGCTGAAGTTGTTGCAAATGGTTTTGGTGCTGGATCTTCTGTTATTAATGCTTGGTATTATGAAACAGGTATGGTGAACGGCGGGCACACAGCATTTATTGTTAACCCTAACTTCACACAAGCAGGTGTTGGCTATTACAACGGTTGGATTGTTATTAACGCACAATAATATGCAAAATGATTATTTAAAATTAGCATTAGATAACTTAGGAAAAACATTCAACGACTACAATAGTGGTCGTTTTGTTGCTCAACAGCTTATGAGAGCGCAAGTACCATTACCCGAAGGATCGCATTGGGATGCTTCACCAGCGCATCTCATTAAACAAATGCATCATTTATTGGGCGTTTTACAAGCGACACCAGGAGATTTGCTATTTTGGGGCACACAGAATGCACCATATGAAGTGGGTATTTATGTCGGTGGGAACCACTTTATTGCTGTAAATAACGGGGACCATGTGGCAAAAATTCAAACGTTATCAAGAAACTGGTATCCATGTATTGCCGGTTCTATATTTTGACACACAATTGTCATTTAGATGTTTGTTTTGTTACAAAAGAAACTCCTTTGATATATTGACAACAAAGTGCAAAGTACAGAAAATATCCATGACACAGCGGATTGCTATACTAGGAATTGTCGAGAAGACGGAAAAGAATTTAAATTAAAATATATTACTGAATATGAGTCCCTATTAGGAGTTTGACTATTATGAAAAAATCTACTATTGCTAAATCTGTCGTTACAGCTGCCGGTGCTTTTGCCGTTGCTGGTGCTGCTCAAGTTTCTGCTAATACTGTATCAGTTAAAGCTGGTGACACACTTTACAAGATTGCATCAGCAAACGGTACAACTGTTGACGCTTTGGTTAAAGCTAATAACATTTCAAATGCTAATTTGATTTTTGTTGGACAGCAACTACAAACTGCATCTTCATCATCAACTACTACACAAAGTTCATCATCAGAGAGCTCAACTACAACAACTTCATCATCTAATGGTTCATACACTGTTAAATCAGGTGATACATTAAACAAGATTGCAGCAGCAAATGGTACAACGGTAGCAAATTTGGTAGCAACTAATAACATTTCAAATGCTAACTTGATTACTGTTGGTCAAACATTGAAGTTATCAGCTTCATCAACTTCAAGCTCAACAACAACGCAATCATCAACTACGACAACTCAAACAACATCAAATAACACAGCAACTGCCTCAAATGGTTCATACACTGTTAAGTCAGGTGATACATTAAACAAGATTGCGGCAGCAAACGGTACAACAGTAGCTAACTTAGTAGCTGCTAATAACATTTCAAATGCTAATGTGATTACTGTTGGTCAAACTTTAAAGTTGTCAGCATCATCTGCTTCAACTTCAAGTTCATCAACTGCAACAACATCACAATCATCAAGTTCTACACAATCATCATCAACTTCTAATAATACTGCTTCAACATCAAATACAAGCAATACAAGCAACAGCTCATCAACTTCAACAACAGCTGATGCTACTATTAATGCTTGGAATGCAAAGCGTGCTACTCTTGGCTTGTCACCAATTAAGATTTCAGCTTCATTGACAGCACAAGCTCAAAGCCGTGCACAAGCTCTTGCAACATCATCTAACTGGTTTGGTTTGCATGAATCATCATCAACTCCTGAAGTTGTTGCTAATGGTTTTGCTGCAGGTGCAACTGTAATTAATGCTTGGTACTATGAAACAGGTATGGTTAACGGTGGTCACACTGAATTTATTGTTAACTCTAGCTTCACCGAAGCTGGTGTAGGTTATTATGACGGATGGATCGTCATTGACGCACATTAATAACACCAAAAAGTGGATAGTTGCTATCCACTTTTTTTGTGTTCTCATGTATAGTAGAGTGCAGAGGTATAAAAAATGTTGTACAAATTTACTGAATTAACAAAAGAAGAATATACAGAATTTGAAAAGCAAAGTTCTGTGGGTACCTTTTTACAATCAGGTGAACAAGCTGAATTATTACAAAAACGAGGCTATAAAATATGGTTGTTAGGTATCAAAGCTGACGACAAGGTAGTGGCTGCAGCGTTGGTCATGCGTGAAAAGGTACATATGGGATACATCTTTTCAATTGATCGTGGGCCATTATTGGATTTTGAAAATCATGAATTGTTGGCTTTTTTCATGTCTAATTTCGTAAAGTTTTCACGCGAGAATAAAGGGCTTTATATTGAAGTAAGGCCAAATGTGACTTTGAAAATGACGAATAACCATGGCGATCTTCTAGGTGAAGAGAATACGGTGTTTATCGAAGAGATGAAAAAGCTTGGATTTACTCATTTGCCATTTGTAGATGGTTTCACTACAGCTGGTTCTCCAGAATGGGAGTATATCAAAGATTTGTCAGAATTAACCGATGAGAAATCTGTTCGTGCCTCGTATAATAAGAAGGCTCAGTATTATTTAAAAAAGAATGCTCAGTTCGGTATTCGTTTACGTCAATTAACACGAGATGACTTGCCAGATTTTAAGGAATTAACACAAAAAACTGCCGATAGGTTACATTATAAAGATAAAAACTTGAATTTTTATCAAACAGTATATGATGTGTATGGCGATGATGCAACATTTGTCTTTGCTGAACTAAACTTTGACAACTATATTAAGGAAGAGAATGAAAAAATCTCTGAATTAGATGCCAAACTGGCCAAAATTAATCAGAAGATCGAAAAATATCCTACGAATGATAAATTTAAGCGTCAGTATGCTGAATTTGATGATCAAAAAAATCAACATAGCAAGCGCATATTAAAAGCGGAACAACAGAAAGAAGCTGCTGGTAAATCGACAGTCGTCGTCGCTGGTGCATTATTTATACAGCAACCTCAAGAAATGAATTATCTGTATTCAGGCACTTATGAAGAGTATATGGACTATTACGGCCCTTATCAAATACAAGACGTTATGATCAACAAGGCAGTTCAGGCAGGACTCAAGCGCTATAACTTCTACGGCATTGCTGGAAAGTTCGATGGTAGCGATGGTGTACTAGGATTCAAAACGACTTTTGAGGGACAAGCACGTCAACTGGTAGGAAACTTCATGATGCCTGTTAATCCCTTTAAATATGGCGTCTATCGATTGCTCAAAAAAATGATGGGCCGTGCTTAAAATGAGCTTTTTTAGCGAGTAAAACCCGTTTTGTGGTATGGTATATAAGGTAATTATTAAATTGGCGGTACACAATACTTATGAAACACAATCCATATCTAGAAGAGCGAGATAATAAAAATGACGCACGTGCTAACTTACCAACACGTCTGCGAATTTTGTTGTTTATATCGTTTATACTAATGGTTGCCCTAGTTGTACAATTAGGGTTTTTAACGATTAAGCAGGGAGCCAATTATTTGGCTGAAGTCAACCGAAGTGAAGAGACCGTTGAAAAAGGAAATACACCACGAGGTTTAGTTTACGACTCAACCGGCCGTGTTCTGGCTGGAAACAAGGCGCAAACGGCGATTACATTTACGCGTGGTACTAATATTACTTCTAGCACAATGCGAAGCACTGCAATTAAACTTGGAAAATATTTGACAGTTGATACGACCCGCCTCAGTGATCGTTCTAAAGCTGACTTTTATTTGGCTGACGCAACTAACGCGGCTAAGGTGCAGAAACGCGTTGCTAAAGAACATAAGAATGGTAGTAGCCTGACGACATCAGAGATTAATAGTCTGTCGGTAAGTTATGTAGAAGAGCATAACTTGCTTTCAAAAGTTAGTGATAATGATGCAATGATATTTCAGCGGATGAGCGGTGCTTATTCATTGTCAACGACATTTATCAAAGAAGACGATGTGACAGAAACAGAATTAGCGGAGATTGGCGAGCGTTTAAGCCAATTCCCTGGTATTAAGATAGGTACAAGCTGGGCAAGACAATATCCTGAAGGAAACGATTTTAAGGCTTTGATTGGTACAGTAACTAGTGAAGATAATGGGTTGCCAGATGATAAGTTACACACACTCTTAGCACAAGGATATTCACAAAATGAATCAGTTGGTAGTTCTAATTTGGAATCTAGCTATGAATCCTTATTGAAGGGATCAGCCTCACAGACTGTAGTTACAACTGCTTCTGACGGTACGGTAAAATCATCTTCTGTAAAATACAAAGGGCAGTCTGGAGATAGTCTTAAATTAACCATTAATGCTGACTTTCAGAAAGAAGTTCAGAAAATTTTGGAAGACAATTTACCAACTGGGGATGTTCAAGGTGCTTATGCTACAGTAATGAATCCCTATACTGGCGGTATCTATGCTATGGCAGGCGTAGACAGAGATTACTCAACCGGAACAAAAACAGCTGATCCGTTGGGAAATATTAATCATGCTATTGTCATGGGATCTGTGGTTAAGCCGGCGGTATTAGCTACAGCTTTCCAAAAAGGTGTGATTACTCCCTCAAATTCTACATTGTTGGATCAAGCTATTAAAATTGCGGGAACACCAACAATCACATCATATTGGAATAAAACAGGTACGCCTGTTTCAGTTGATGCACAAACAGCCTTAGAGCGTTCTTCGAACACTTATTTCGTTCAATTGGGTATGAAGATTGGTGGACAGACTTATAGCTCGGGATCGGCATTAGCATTGAATTCTGATGCCTTTCAGACATTACGTAATGGGTTAGGACAATTCGGATTAGGGACAAAAACAGGTATTGATGTCAGCGGAGAAACTGCTGGTTATCGCGGAGATACTACAGGGTCAAATATTGGTAAATATTTGTACGAATCATTTGGTCAATATGACACCTATACAACACTTCAACTTGCACGATACGTTTCTACAATTGCTAATGGTGGGTATTTGATTCAGCCTCATTTGGTAAGCTCAATATTACAAAGTTCAACTAATAGTTCAAAAAAGCGTACAGTGTGGACAGCCACACCGAATATACAAGGGCAAGTTCAGTTGGATTCTGACGAATGGAAAGTAATCCATGAAGGAATGAATCGTGTTGCAAATGGTACGGACACGTACAATACTGGTGGAACAGATATACATAAACTTGAACCACATGTTTATGCTAAAACAGGAACCGCCGAAACAACAACCAATGGACATACGACTTATACAGAATCCATTGTTGCTTATGTACCGGGACAACCGATGGTCATGGCCATGGCTATCCCAGGTATGAATAATTATTTAGATGGTACCAATGGTAAGATTGCGGCAAAAATAATTAATGCTTACTGGAAGTATGTTCAAAATAAACCATAACTTTATAAAAAAGACAGTAATCATGATTACTGTCTTTTTTATTCTTACCTATTTTGCTATATTTCTAAATAGATGTTCTAATCTATTTAGAAATATAGCAAAATAGGTAAAGGAAAGAAATAATGAGTTTACAAAATACACTGAAAGCGATTTCGAATCCTGTCAGGCGTGATATTCTTACGCTACTGAAAGAAGGGCCTCAGTCAGCGGGAAGCATTGCGGATCATTTTGAATTGAGTAAAGCAACAATATCATCACATTTAGCCCAATTAAAACAAGCTGATTTGATAAGAGAAGATAAATATAAAAATTTTATTTATTATGAATTAAATTTATCTGTGTTTGAAGAAGCCACATTATGGTTGAAAGGATTTACTAATGAAAAATAAAAAAAGCTTTTTACCACTAATTATTACCTTGTTACCCATTTTTTATGGGCTAATATTGTGGACGAAGCTGCCAGTTGAGCTTCCAATCCATTTTAATATTAACGGAGAAGTGGATAGATATGCTAATAAAGTATGGCTTATCATTATTTGGCCAATAATAGCAACACTCTTGCACCTGTTTCTAATTATTTATCGTACGAAAATAGTTGCTCGTAGTCAAAATAATAAAATGCATACAATTATTAGTTGGTCTATTCCATTAGGCAATAACATTTTATTATCTTATATATTTGCTTATGGATTAGGTAATCACATCAATATAACTAGTATATTGTTGCCGACTATTGGCATTTTATTTATAGCATTAGGTAACTACATGCCCAAAACACAGCGAAATCGCTTTGTTGGGATACGAATACCAACCGCTCTGAATAATGATATAAATTGGTTTAAGACGCAACGTATTGGTGGTTTGATGTTTGTTGTTGGCGGGTTTATGATGATTGGTGGTGGTTTTTTAGGAATGATTTCTGAATTTTGGACTATAGCATTAATGATTCTGCCCTTAGTATTAATTACTGTCGTACCGATTATTTATTCGATTAGATCAAGCCATAAAGCTTAACTTGAGTCGGCATAGTAGTGTTTTTCACATTTGATCAAACAGAAGAAATAAATAAGAAACTAAAATATTTAACGGAAAAGATTGAAAAAGAACATGACTATTGTATACTAGATTACAACTAGTCAAAAGTAGTGTACTAATTTAACTATTTTTAAAAGGGTTGCATATTAAACGACATAGTAAATTCAAAAGAGGGAGAAAAAGTATGTCATTTTTAGAATTAAAAGATATTCATAAATCCTATTTTTTAGGAAAAGATGAATTTCCAGTTTTGAAGGGGATCAACTTATCATTTGATAAAGGTGAATTTGTTTCCATTCTTGGTGAATCAGGTGGCGGTAAATCAACACTAATGAATATTATTGGTGGCCTTGATCGAAACTTTTCAGGTGATGTGTTGATCAACGGAAATCGATTAGATCATAAACAAGAAAAGAAGTTAGATGTTTATCGTCGTGAGACGATTGGCTATATTTTCCAAAGCTTTAACCTAATTAATTATCAAACGAACTTGGAAAACGTTGAAACCAGCTTAAACATGACTACTTTATCATCCGCGCAACGTAAACAACGTGCCATGGAATTATTGGAAAAAGTTGGTTTGAGCGAGCATGTTCATAAGTATCCATCACAACTTTCCGGTGGTCAAAAGCAGCGTGTCGCCATTGCGCGTGCGTTAGCAGCAGATCCTGATGTCATGATTGCTGATGAACCAACGGGCGCATTAGATTCTGTGAATACCACTGAAGTACTGGAGCTTCTTGAGCAAATCGCCCAAGAAGGTAAATTGGTTATTGTTGTTACGCATTCACAAGCGGTAGCTAATTACGGAACGCGTATTTTGCACATGGCTGATGGAAAAATTGATGAAGAAAAAAATTTGAAAGACAAGTTTGAGGCACCATCGGCACCTGATCGGTTAACATCGAGACCGTTGTCAACTAGATCAGTTTGGGACATGGCCTTTGATCATTTGAAGTATAAAAAATTACAAAACTTTTTGATTATTCTCGGATCGGCTATTGGTGTTTTCTCGGTAATACTATTCCTCGGATTGGGTAATGGTATTAAAGGGTATATTAATAATCAAGTTAGTTCGTTGGCTAACCCTAACTATCCAACTGTTGTTAAGAACACGTTAGATGATGATGATGCGTCAAGCAATGAACGTGTTCAAGCCAGAGCGCAAGCATCAACAACAAATTACTCGTCGATTGTTTTTTCTGATAATGTAATTAAAAAAGTTAGTAATGTAAAAAATGTTGCCAAGACTTATCAAGGATATGAGTTTAATGGTGCTGTATTCAAGTACGGGAAAGCACAATCACAGGCTGGTACGCAGGTACAAACATGGTCACCAATCTATGCCGACAAAGTCATCAAGGCGGGGCACAAGCCATCTGGTGACAATGAAATTGTGATTGACAAAACATTTGCTCAAAAAGCTAATAAAAATTGGAAATCTTTGATTGGTAAGAATATCACGTATACTTACGTAGCTTATAATCAAAATAATCAAGCAGTTCCTGTGACATCAACAATGAAAATTGTTGGAATCACTGACGGCGGACAAGCTGGTACAGTGTTTGCAACTACATTTGCTGCAATGAAAAAAGACTTAGCAAAGGCTAATGCCATGACCGAAGCTAACTATTTGACATTAAAGGTTAATGATACGGAAAACGTAAAGTCAACAGTGAGTGCGGTTAACAAAATCAAGGATAATGGTAAACAAGCCGTCGTGGCAGTATCCATTGGTAGTGTGCTAGACACGATTAACACAATTACAAGTTTGGCTTCATATGTATTGGCTGCCATTGCCGGAATTTCATTGATCGTATCAGCGATTATGATTATTGTGACAACTTATATGTCTGTTTCTGAACGTACCAAAGAAATCGGTGTATTGCGCGCACTTGGTGCACGTTCAAAAGATATTCGTGGTTTATTTACAAATGAAGCGCTGTTAATGGGAATCATTTCAGCTGTTCTTGGTATTGTCACAGCTTATCTAGGACAATTTGCTATGAACGCAGCTTTGTATGGCTTAATTAAATTTGATATTGTACAGGTTTCTCTTGGTAATGTTATATTTGCGGTAGTGATTTCTCTTGTTATTGCTCTAGTTGCTTCATTTGTTCCTTCGCGTCGAGCGGCTAATTTGAATACGATTGATGCATTAGCAGCTGATTAATATGTTGAATAAAAAACATTCACTTCTTGTGAGTGTTTTTTTGTTATTGATTAGACAAGTTATAAACAAAAATGTCAACAAAAGCTCTAAAATAAATCGGCTAACCTAATTAATATGGCGTTATTATTAACTTAATTGTATTAGCGCCATTCTTGGTTTTAATGGTATAATATTAAATCAGGATATCCCTGGGGGTACAAAACAATGGATAATAACATGAGTCGAATGGCACGTCAAAATCAAGCGCCAAGACCAGACGATAAGCAACCACGAAAACCTAAAAGACGACATAAAAAATGGCGTTGGATTGTTAGTATAATTGTTATTCTGTTGATTATTGGTGGCGTTGTGATATCGATGCTATTGAGTAATATCAAAGAATCGGTTGATACAATGCATCGTAGTGCGAATATTACAAAAGCTCGCGATGTTAACCAAGTCTTAAAAGATGGCAAACCATTTTCAATTTTAGTACTAGGTACAGACACAGGTGCTTTAGCACGTGATCGAACAGGGTTAACCGATTCTATGATGCTAATCACTGTTAATCCAAAATCTAAAACAACGACAATGTTGTCAATCCCTCGTGATATTATGGTTTCAATTGTCGGTCGAGAAGATACTTTTCCACAAAAACTTAATGCTGCATTTCCAATTGCTGGTGTTGGGGCAACGATGTCTACGTTGCAAAACTATTTGAACGTACCAATTGACTTTTACGCTCTGGTTAACATGGGCGGACTTGAAAAAGTTATTGATCAAGTAGGTGGCGTGAAAGTTAAGTCTCCACTAACATTCACTTATCAGCCTGAAAATGACAAGTCTGATGTTTATAAATTTTACAAAAATCAAGAAAAATATGAATATGCCTCTGATGGTAAGAATTTTAAAACGTATACGACAATGGATGGCTACGCCGCGTTGTCATTTTCAAGAATGCGTTATGACGATCCAGAGGGAGACTACGGTCGACAAAAGCGTCAACGGCTAGTTTTGAAAGCTTTGGTTAAAAAATCAGCCAGCGCTAAAACTCTACTGAATGCAAAGTTTATGAAATCAATATCTAAAAATGCAGAAACAGACTTAACTTATAATAATGTGACAAAAATTGCTTTATCTTACATGGCAGCCACTAAAAATCAGAAATCTGATCATTTACAGGGCGTTGGTGATATGTATAATGGTGTGAGTTACCAAATGGTGAAAGCATCAGAAAAGCAACGTGTTACAAATCTACTACGCAAGTCATTAAACTTGGGCAGTAAAACAACAGGCACACAGTTTGGTAGTTCGGTACCCGTACTATCTTATGGCGTTGCTGAATATAACTTAAATGTTATTGGTGAAACATTAGACGCGCAATAAAAAAATACTTCCCTCATATTTGTTTGAGGGAAGTATTTTTTTATTTGAATTACTCACGTGTTTTTGCTTTGGTAAAGGGAATGCCATCGCGCCAAAGATAGCCACGATAGTAGCTTTCCATTGATATAATCTGTGTTAACGAGGTGAGTGGTAGTACCCATTTTAGCCAAACCATATCTGTCTTGAAAAATGGGATAGCCATCATGGCAGCAGTCACTAAATAAATTAAAGCCCGCCCCTTTAGTGATAGTTGCCGATCAAAAACAGCTTCGTCAACGTACTTTTGATAATATTTATTGTTGTGTAGCCAACTATCTAGCTTTTTAGAAGATTTAGACCACAAAATTGCGGTTAGGACATAAAATCCTGTTGTTGGCAAGCCGGGAATCCATATCGCGATGGTACCAATAGCAAAACTGAGCGCCCCAAGGGCAATTAATAGTATTTTCATATATATAGTGTACCATCACATGGTACAATTAAACTAATAAAATTGATTAGGATGTCTATATGAGCTATTTAGCAATCGTTGATCTTGGTAGTAATTCTGCCAGAATGGTAGTCGAAGAGCTGCATGATGATGGTACTCATACTGAGTTAATCCGCGAAAAAAGAGACACGCGCATTGCTCAAAATATGGGAGAAGAACTACTACTAAAAGAAACACCAATTTTGCGTACTATTGAGGCGCTAAAATATTTTCAATCTAAATATATCAATTTTCATCCGAAAGTCCGTGCGATTACAACGGCAGCAGTTCGTATGGCTAAAAATCAAACTGAGTTTTTAGATCGTGTCGCACGAGAAACGGGAATTCAGTTTCAAGTTTTGACGGGTGATCAAGAAGCATATTATGATTATTTGGGTGTGATCTCAACCTTAAATGTTACCGAGGGTGTGATTCTAGATACTGGTGGTGCTTCAGTTGAATTGATTGCTGTGGATAATCGACGCAGCAAGGAAGCTGTAAGCTTATCTTTTGGTGCAGTTACTTTATCAGAACAATATCACTTAGCTAATAATATCATGCCGAACAATCTGGCTTCCGCAAGTGATTATATATTAAGTCAGTATAACACGTTGCAGTGGTTGGAAACGCAATACCAAAAGCCAGTTATTTTATTAGGTGGGGCAAATCGTTCGCTCGCGCGTATGGCACGTACACGACTTGGTGAAACCGAAGTAAGTATGATTCATGGATTTGAGATGCCAGTTGACTTAGTTGAGCAGATTTTTGAAGAAATCCGACAGATGACACGAAAAGAACGTGAGAAAATTGCCGGATTAGAAACTTCTCGCGCTGATATTATCGTCAGTGGCTTACTACCATTATTGAATCTTATGAGAAAAATTAATTCACCTAAAGTTATATTTTCAGAAAGCGGGGTTCGCGAAGGTCTAATTGCTGAGACTTTAGCACAGCAGGATGAGTAAAAAATTTTATGAATTAACACCCGATGAGCGTTTACTCGCATTAAATTTAAAAGAAGATATACGATTATCATTTTCAAGTCGTCAAAGCCCAGTTAACGCTCAAATGGTTGAGAATTACATTAGTGATTTTCGCATGCCAATGGGCGTTGTTCATGATATTCTGATTGATGAACAACATTTTAGAGTGCCGATGGCTATTGAAGAACCAAGTGTGATTGCAGCAGCTAATAATGGTGCCAAAATGTTATCTAATGGGGTTCATGTCATCATGGCGGATACTGCTATGATCGGCCAAATGCTGCTGGTTGATGCTGCTGGTGTGGATGAATTCATTAACTTACATCGCGATGAGATTTTTGCTAAGGCAAAGCAAGCCAAACCATCGATTTATAAACGCGGTGGTGGTTTGCGTGATGTTCGAGTAAGAAACATCTCGAAAACGGAAACGAGTGTTGACTTTATTATCGACACAAAAGACGCAATGGGCGCTAATATTGTTAATACAATTTTAGAAGCAGAATTACCATTGTTTGAAAAGTTCATACCTTTAGGTGTGATTTTATCTAATTATGCCACAAATCAATTGGTCACAGTGACTGGTGATGTCGATTTTGAGCGCATAGGTGGTCGTGAAGTAGCTCAGAAAATAGTCGCATTAAACCATTTTTCCAAAAACGATCCTTACCGTGCAACTACGGAGAATAAAGGTCTTTTTAACGGCATTAGTGCTGTGGTTTTGGCGACGGGTAATGATTGGCGAGCTGTAGAAGCTAGTGGTCATGCCTATGCAAGTCGTGATGGTCAATACCGTGGTTTAGTAACTTGGACAATTTTAAACGGTAAACTTCATGGTGAGCTGACATTGCCTATATCTGTTGGCACGGTTGGCGGTGCAATTTCGGCTATGCCAGATGCTAAGCAGGCCTTGTCAATCATAGGTGATGTGAATGCTGACACACTTCGTGGTGTGATTTTATCTGTTGGGTTGGCGCAAAATTTAGCAGCCTTAAAATCAATTGCCTCAGGCGGTATTCAACGGGGACACATGCGAATGCAGTATCGCGCGTTAGCGATGCAAGTAGGCGCAAAAACTGATGAAATTGCCGCAGTAGTATCACGGCTAATATCCCTCAGTCATGTGGATGCAAGTGTTGCCAAAAAAATATTAATGGAGATAAGAAATGAACCCAAAAATTAAAGATTTGTTGGATAACGTTAATGGTGTCTATCCAGGAACTGTGATGACACGTGTTAATGGAGGAGAGACTGGGGAATTACATATCGACCAAGTTTCACAAGAAATTTTAGGACAACGTTTGCTAATAGAAATTGCTAACAAAACTGAGAGTGATTTCTTGCTTGGTAATGAGTTATTAAAAATGCTATTAACATTAAATGGCATTGCCCCACAAGTATTTTTTGCGCTAACATTCAATGATGGAAAATTAGACGATCAGCTGATACAAATTGCAACGCGCATGCATCGTACAGTTGTTCATGCAATCACCTATCGTGAATTAGCTAAGCAAGGCATTACAACTTCTGCGACGGTAAAGGCTTATTTTTCTGGGCTTAACGCTGAGTTAACGCCTGAAAATGGTGAAGTGGATGATGAAAGTTTATGGCGTTTACTCATGATCTTGGATGCATTAGTATTTGCTAATACGATTTCTGACAGCAGTTTTGTTGCCGAGTTGCAACAAAAATATCCGCTAGCTTACACGGCCGCGAGTTCGCTTATTAAACCTGTAATGGCAGCTGATCTGAAGCAGGCACGTAATATTCGTCATCAAATGGTTTCTTTGTTTGAAGGCATTGACGAAGTATTGACAAGATGGGGCAAACCTACTGTAAACGCTAAAGAATATGTCACATTAACAAGTGTCTTGTCAAAACGTCAATTGGATTTACCAGTTAATCAAGTATTTACAATATATCATTCGGAAATGACCGATTTTCAGACGCAGAAGACAGCTTACGTTGGGCTAAGTAAAAATGATAATCAAAATAGTTTTGTAGTATCGCCACCGGATAATGAAGCTGATAAACCAACCTTTTTCAAAGAACTATATGCTCTAAAAGTGTCGGAACTATTCCAAAAGTTAGCGCTACCTTACATTGAAAGAGACTAAATTAATTATTATCAGTTAACATTCATAAAGAAAGGATATTCATGTTAGTCACAGCAGAAATTCAAAAGCGCTTTGACAACGCCAAAAATATTGTATTCATGACCGGAGCGGGTGTTTCAACTTTATCAGGAATACCGGATTACCGTTCTAAAGGTGGTATTTATGATGGCATTAGTTTGCAACCTGAATACCTATTGAGTGCAACAGCTTTTCATAATGAGCCCGAAAAACAGTATCAATTTATGATTGATAATATGTACTTTCCCGAGGCTGTTCCAAATGTTATTCACAAAAAAATGGCAGCTTTAACTCGACAAGGTAAGGCCAAAATTATCACGCAAAATGTTGATGATTTGCATGTCAAAGCGGCATCGGATCCAGAAAAATTGATCCGTTTTCATGGCTCATTATATGATGTGTATGCGCCTGTTGATGGCCAGAAATCTCCCTATCAGGATTACTTGCGTGCAATGAGACGTGCAGACAATGCCCTATTACGTCCGCGAATTACATTTTACGAAGAAATGCCTTTTGACGTTAAAAAATCAGCCCTATGGGTACGAAATGCTGATTTAATTGTTATTGTAGGCACTAGCTTTAAAGTTTATCCTTTTGCTGGATTATTGCAGTATGCTAGTCCGGCAGTTCCGGTGATGTCAATCAATTTTGAACGTATTGCTACGCCATTTGATGTGGATCAGATTGTTGGGGATGCAGGCGAATTCTTTTCAGAGTTAAAACTTTAAATAAATATGAATACCTAAAAAGTAGCAGATTAATCTGCTACTTTTTTAAATATATGAATTATTTTTCAGATAAAGTGTTAAAATAGAATCGAGGTGAAAATATGAAGAAACCAATGGAGCAGTTAAAAATGAAACAAATGCCTTATTTAATAGGTATTTCTTTAAATATGATTTTTGTTTTATCTGAGTTAGTATTTGCTAAATTAGCACATTCAACCGCACTATTTGCTGATGCTTTCCACAATTTAAGTGATGTATTAGCATTAATGATCGCTTGGCTTGCAGTTGTAGTATTTGGTCTACAAGCCACTAAACGACATACTTATGGATGGCATAATATGTCCATTCTAGCTAGTGTATTTAATACAATTTTGTTAATATTTGCGGTGATAACGATTTTTTACGAGAGTATTCGTAATTTGATTTTGCCAGAAAATACTGTTACTACAGGCTGGTTAGTGATGGTTGTTGCAGCGGTTGGTATCGTGATTAACTTTGCCACTGCTATGCTTTTTAAAGCATCAGGTGTTCCTGATGAACATGGGCATCACCATGAACAAGATTTGAATGCCAAAACAGCTTACATTCATCTTTTAGCTGATGCTGGTGTGTCGGTTGGCGTGATTATTGCTGGACTTTTAATCCAAGTTACTGGTTGGCACGTCATTGATCCTATCGTATCAATGATTATCGGTGTTATTATTGCCGTGACTTCATGGCCAGTTATGAAATCAACATTTAACTTAGCATTAAATGGGGTACCTGATAATGTGAATGAGTCAGACGTTTTGCGATACTTATCAACACATGAAGGTGTGGAACAACTTCACGACTTACACATTTGGCCTCTTTCTACGACTGAAGCTGCCATGACTGTTCATCTATCTGTTAAAAAGAATGTAGATGAACAAGAATTATTAGCAAATATCTCTAGTGACCTACGAGAAAAATATGATATTAGCCATGTCACCATTCAAATTGAAACAAACGAATTTGATCAGTCTTGTAATGTTATTTGATATAAAGATAAAATTATGTCACGTAACTAATTTGTAATATTTTAATAAAATAGCGTTTTGCCCCTTTAATACAATGTTTTTCTATCATAAAATTGATAATACACAACTTTATTTTTTGTAAGTAAAAAATTTTTGTTGACGAATTTAGAATTGGGTGTATTATAAAGTATGTATTAGAGCGATTATAGCCGAGTTAGGTAATTTTCATAAGCTTTCAACAGCCAAGTTGAATGAAATTCTTTATGAAATTTATTTAGCACTTGATGTTTTATTTTGGTGTTTATCAATTGTCAAAAAGTGAATATTTCACGATATTTCAGTCAAGTCGAAATTCGTTTATTTAGCTCTGAGGAGAAATCTAAAGGAGAGATAGAATGCAAGATTCTACAAGTGTTAATCCGAAACATCACCTTGTTCAAAAAACTGAGGATGATTTAAGTTTATCGGATGTTAATGGTTCCATAGAAGTACCAGAAAATGGGTCATTTTGGCGTAAATTATTGGCCTTTTCTGGTCCCGGAGCCTTGGTGGCCGTTGGCTATATGGATCCGGGTAACTGGGTTACTTCGGTAGCCGGTGGTGCGCAATACCGTTATACATTGTTGTCTGTTGTTTTAATTTCTAGTTTGATTGCCATGATGCTACAGTACATGGCCGGTAAGTTAGGAATTGTTAAGCAAGAAGACTTAGCGCAAGCAACACGTGATCGTACAAATAAAGTTGGTGGATTCGTACTATGGATCATGACTGAATTAGCATTGATTGCTACAGATATTGCCGAAGTTATTGGAGGGGCTATAGCACTTCACTTATTGTTCGGTTGGTCAATGATTGCATCTGTTCTGACCACAGCTTTTGATGTTATTTTGTTGCTATTGTTGATGAAATTTGGTTTCCGTAAAATCGAAGCTATTGTCATGACATTGATCATTACTATTTTGGTTATTTTTGCTTATCTAGTTATTTTATCAACACCACAATTATCAGCACTGTTTGGCGGTTATTTGCCTCAATTACAGACTTTAAGCTCACATACGCCAATTGGTGGTGGTGATTCTCAGTTAACATTAACATTGGGAATTATCGGTGCCACTGTTATGCCACATAATCTGTACTTGCATTCATCAATATCTCAGACACGTAAAGTAGATAGAAGTAACAAGTCAGAACTTAAAGAAGCTGTTCGCTTCATGACTTGGGATTCAAATATTCAGTTGTCATTGGCATTCGTTATTAACTCATTATTGTTGATTTTGGGTGCAGCATTATTCTTTGGACATGCTGATAAAGTTGGTACATTTGGTTCAATGTATAACGCTTTGAAGGATAATTCAATTGCTGGTGCTATTGCATCACCAATTTTATCAACATTGTTTGCTGTTGCTTTGCTTGCTTCAGGACAAAACTCAACAATCACTGGAACGCTTACTGGTGAAATTGTCATGGAAGGTTTCTTGCACTTGCGCATTCCAATGTGGCTACGTCGTGTTGTTACTCGTGGTTTGGCATTGATACCAGTTGTTGCCTTCACGTTGATTTATGGTGGATCTGAGGGTAAGTTAGATGATTTGATGGTTCAATCACAAGTCTTCCTTTCAATTGCTTTGCCATTTACTATGGCACCATTAATCTATTTCACGTCTTCAAAGAAGATTATGGGAGAAGAATTTGCTAATCCAAAGTGGATTGCAACCTTAGGATGGATTGCATTTGCCGTTCTGACTTATTTAAATGTTCAACTTGTCGTACAACAATTAATGGGATCTTAATCAATATAGATACTAAGCGATACTAAAGGAGAGATAAAATGAGTGAATTAAACTTAAACATCGAACCAACACAATTTAAGAACATCTTAGTTGGTGTTGATGAATCAGAACAAGGTTACTTTGCTTTGGCAAATGCGATTCATCAAGCTAGCGAAGATGGTGCCACATTGACAATAGCAACAATTCTTGAAATGGGTGACCTATCAGCAATCGAAGCGCTACACCTTGACTTTATCAAGGAAAAGCGTGCTGAATTTGAAGCTAACCTCGTTCGTTACAAGGAATATGCGTTGTCAAAAGGGGCTACGAACGTTGAAACAGTTTTCGAAGATGGTTCTAAAGCTGGAGAAGTATTAGTCCAGAAAATTGCGCCACAAGTAGGTGCTGATTTAATTATTGTGGGTGCGCATTCTCGTGAAGGCTTCTGGGGATCATTAGGATCTCAAGCAGCTTACATTGCTCGCCATGCAAAAGTATCTTCAATGGTTGCACGTAAAGAGAATTAAACATCATTAATGAAAAGTCGCTAGATAGCGGCTTTTTTTGTTTTATTTAATACATTACGATATGGAGGCTGTTATAATTAAAATATGAAAAAAGAAGCCATCATAGAACTTGAAAAAATATTTAAACTATTAGGCAATAAGCAACGTCTGATCATTTTAGAATTGCTCAGAGAGCGCTCGTACAGTGTTTCAGAGATTATCAATTCTTTAGGTATGGAGCAATCTGCTGTATCACACCAATTAAAACTGTTGCGTGAGGCGCAACTTGTTGAAACAGAAAAACGTGGCCGCGAAGTATTGTATGGGTTAAGTGATTCACATATCTTAATTTTATTAGATAATGCGCTTAAACACGTGAGCCACACCATCACAGGAAATGTTAATGATACAACACGTCAAGTCAAAAAAGAAAAGCCAAAAAAAGGTTGACGAACAAATATTTTACTGGTATTCTAATATAGTTGTTTAATATTTAACGCCGCTGTGGCGGAATTGGCAGACGCGCTGGACTCAAAATCCAGTGGTGGCAACACCGTGTGGGTTCGACTCCCACCGGCGGCATCAACAAAAGTAGTAAACATAAAGCATTACACAATTATTGTGTAGTGCTTTTTTTGATCGTTATTTTTAAAAATGATGTTTTGTATCGTAAATGTAATACATTTTGTGTGCAAATGTTTTTCATTGTGCTAGAATAAAAAAATAGAGTAAATTTATGATGAGAATGTAGCGAGGAAAATATAATGAAAAATTGGCAAAAACTCACACTTGTGGGAGTAGCCCTTGTAGCGGTAGTTGGTGGCACTCGTGCTGCTGGATTGTGGGGAATAGTGGGAACAGCAATGATAAGACACTTCGCTTTTCATTACCAACACCACTAAACGGGTTAGATTCAGCGACAATTACTGATGAATATTCGATAACAGTTGTTGGTAACGCTGGTGAAGGCTTAATGCGAGCCGATAAAAATGGCAAGCCACAACCAGCATTAGCTAAGTCAGTTAAGTCATCTAGTGACGGTAAGACCTGGACAATCAAGCTGCGTAATGGGCTTAAGTGGTCCGATGGTAGCAAGTTAACTGCTAAAGATGTTGTGTATGCTTGGCAACGTGCCAATGATCAAAAAACGGCTTCGGAGTATGCCTATTTGTATAGCGGTATTAAAAATGCTGATGCTATTCAGGCAGGTAAAGTTGATAAGAAGGACCTCGGAATTAAAGCGAGTGGGAATACATTAACTGTTTCACTCGAAAAGCCAATGCCACAATTTAAGAGCTTGCTAACATTTCCAACATTTTTCCCACAAAAGCAAAGTTTTGTTGAGAAATATGGCAAAAAATATGGCACAACAACAAGCAAGACATTATATAATGGTCCGTATACTTTTAAAGGATGGAATGGAACCAATAACAAGTTTAAACTTGTGAAAAACAAGTATTATTGGGATGCAAAAAATGTTAAAACACCTGAAATTGATTTGCAAGTTGTTCAAAAGCCAGAAGTGGCTGTACAAATGTATAAGACGGGTAAGTTAGATTCAGCACTGGTTAATACGCCACAATTGTCACAGGCCAATAAAACAAATAAGGGCTACCGAATAACACCACAAGCCACAACGGTATTCTTAGCATATAATCAATCAGGAAATGTTAAAGCTCTAAATAACAAAAAAATTAGACAAGCACTGAATATGGTTACGAATCGTTCCGAGTTGAATTCCCAAGTTCTATCGGGCACTTCAACACCAGCAACATCATTTACACCTAAAGGCTTAAGTACTGTGAATGGTACGGATTTTGCCACATATGCTAAGCAAGATTATACGTATAATAAATCAGAGGCACAAAAACTATTCAAAGAAGGACTAAGTGAACTAGGTGAAAAGTCGATTACGCTTGAAATTGAAGCTGATACAGACCGAGTAGCAAATGCCAAAGATGTAGTCAACTATCTTCAAGGACAATGGAGTAAAAACTTGCCAGGTCTAAAGGTTACCGAAAAATTTGTACCATTTAAGCAGCGTTTGCAAGATGGAACTGACGCTAATTTCCAAGTTATGCTGACACAATGGGGAGCTGATTATGCCGAACCGACAACATTCCTGGATCTGGCTTCAACTGGCAATGCAAACAATTATAATCATAATTCTAATGCCGATTACGATGCTTTATGGAATAAGGCTAAGGGAGCTGATGCGACGAATGATACAAAGCGAGCTGCTGATGAAAAGGGACTTGAGAAGATTATTCATCAAGAAGCAATTTTGAACCCACTATATTATCAGGCACAGCCAGAATTGGTTAACCCCAACATTACTGGTTTCTATCATCATGCGGTCGGTGTACCACTGGACTTTAAGTTAGCTGCTCGTAAATAATGATTAGATAAAAAAGCACGCTAGAAAGCGTGTTTTTTTATTAGGCAATATGGTAAAAAAGAAAATAAAAAACCACGAAGCAGAATCTAAATCAAACTTGCTTCGTGGTTGCTGCAATCGAATCGACCGCTTTTCCTATTAAGCGGCCAAAACGATTGAGCGTTTTCCGTTAGAATTACTCAAAAGTTATGACCCCCTTTCCTAGATTGCTTATATAATAAATCTACTAAGCAGAAAAGTCAAACCTTTTGTTCTGGTATAATTAATTGAATAATATATAGAGGTAAAATAATGACGATTCCACTTATTTTTGATACTGATCCCGGCATTGATGATGCAGCAGCAATCGCAATTTTGTTAACTAATGATGACTTTGAAGTACGTCTGATTACGTCTGTTTCCGGTAATGTTTCGGTTGATAAGACAACAAACAATGTTTTGAAATTAACACACTATTTTAATCGACCAGACGTTAAGGTGGCCCGTGGTGCTGAGAAACCACTAGTCAAACCATTTAAGGATGCATCAAATATTCATGGGAAGAGCGGAATGCCAGGTTATGAATTTGGCGAGCTTTCTACCAGAACTATAAGTAAAAAAGCTGTAGATGCTATTCATGAAACGCTGAATAGCTATGATGATCAAACGACATTAGTAGCCGTTGGTGCATTCACTAATATTGCAAACTTAATTCAAAAGTATCCACAAGATTTACAAAAAATAGAGCGATTAATCGTAATGGGTGGTTCGCTTACCGGTGGGAATTTAACATCGGTGGCAGAGTTTAACGTATTTACAGATCCGGACGCAGCGAAAATTGTTTTTGAAAGTGATTTGGATATCACAATGATTGGGCTTGATGTTACTGAAAAAGCGTTGTTAACCAAAAAATCTATGTCTGAATTACTTCAGATGAATGAGACCGGAAAAATGCTGATGGGACTGTTTGGACACTATCAAGATGGTTCTAATGCTGGTGGTAAACCAATGCACGATGTCAATACACTTTATTACTTACTGCACCCTGAAAAATACAAATTAGAAGATTTATGGGTTGATGTCGTGACAGATGGACCTGCGATTGGTGCCACGGTAGCTGACATTCTTCATAGTACGCATAGCCAAACGAATGTTCATGTTGCTAAGGATATCGATGTACCTGCATTCAATGCTTGGTATTTACTACAAATTTCTGGTATTTCTGATGGAAATATTAATGCTGGAAGGCTTGAAAATTAAGCGTTTTTTAGGTATTCTGGTATTAGCTGAAACTGGCGCTTTTTCGTGCTGAATTAACTGAAATCGGAGCAGAATATTGACAAACGAAGACTTCATCGAAGCATTAAGTAGTGCTGGTATAACTTTAACAACACAGCAGGTTCGGCAATTTGAACGTTATTACGAGTTGCTGGTCGCAACTAATGAACACGTTAACTTAACGGCTATTACTGAAAAAAAAGACGTGTACTTAAAACATTTTTATGATTCTTTAACTGTAGCAATGTATGAACAAAAGTTAAAAAGCTCTGAAAGCACTTTAATTGATATTGGCACAGGCGCAGGTTTTCCGTCATTACCCTTGAAAATAGCCTTTCCAGACTTAAAAATTACAATGGTTGATGCGTTAAAAAAACGAGTTAATTTTTTGCAAGAAGTGGTTGATACGCTCGACTTAACCGGCGTAGAAATCGTTCACGGGCGTGCAGAAGATATAGGACAAAATCCAAAGTACCGGGAAAATTTCGATTATGCAACGGCTCGAGCAGTTGCCCGTACTAGTGTTTTGGCTGAGTATACATTACCTTTTGTTAAGATTGGTGGCAGATTCTTAGTCATGAAGGGATCAGCTGCCCATCAAGAGCTCCTCGATGGTCAAAAAGCATTAGCTATGCTTGGCGGTCAGGTTAACGAAGAGTTTGTATTTACACTACCAAATGGTGATCAGCGTTATATACAGATAGTAGATAAAAAAACAAAAACACCTAAAAAATACCCTAGGCAAGCTGGAACACCAAGCAAAAAGCCAATCTCATAAATAAAGGAGGCACCTAAAATGGCGCAAATAATTGTATTAGCTAATCAAAAAGGTGGTGTGGGTAAAACAACAACCAGTATCAACTTGGGCGCAGCATTGGCACAAGCTGGACAACGTGTGTTACTGGTTGATATTGATGCACAAGGGAATGCTACAAGTGGGTCAGGTGTTGATAAATCTTTGTTAGAGCACGATAGTTATGATGTAATCGTTGAACAAACGCCACTTCACGAAGTAATCGTAGCGACTGATAATTATGACCTAGTCCCAGCTACCATTCAATTGTCCGGTGCTGAGATTGAACTCGCTAAGCAACCGCAACGTGAGTATCGTCTAAAAACGGCACTTGAAACAGTGCGTGATGATTATGACTTCATTTTAATTGATAATCCACCAGCTTTAGGATTAATGACTGTCAATGCATTTACAGCTGCTGATGCTATTCTTATCCCGGTACAGACCGAATTTTATGCTTTAGAAGGTCTAGGACAACTACTAAATACGATTGAACTTGTTCGGCAGCAGTTTAACCCAGATCTTGATGTTGCTGGTATTTTGTTAACAATGTATGATGGACGAACGAACCTCGCCAAGCAAGTGGCCCAAGAAGTGCGTAGTTATTTTGATGATAAGGTTTATGATACAATCATCCCACGTTCGGTACGCCTGAGTGAAGCGCCATCTTATGGACAAGCGATTATTGATTTTGATCCACGGAGCGTGGGTGCACAAATGTACAACAATCTCGCACAGGAGGTTTTGAAACAATATGGTAAGTAAAAAAGGCGGGCTTGGCAAAGGCATGAATTCACTTTTTGGCGCAAATAATGTGTCAAAAGAAGCCGTTGAACATACAAAGGTGGTTACAAAAGAACAAGAAGCAACGGAACAAGTCGTTAAGTTACCATTGAAAGATATCCAACCTAATCCGTTTCAACCGCGGTATCATTTTGATGAAAGCAAGCTAAAGGAATTATCAGCATCTATTACAGAAAATGGTGTTTTGACACCAATTATTGTACGTCAAATTGGTCAAAAATTTGAAATCATTGCTGGTGAACGTCGTGTTCGTGCTTCAAAATTATCTGGTTTGAAATCAATTTCAGCTATTGTACGCCATGTCGATGATGACACGATGGCAGCACTGGCGTTGATCGAAAATTTACAACGTGATGATTTGGACGCTATCGAAGAAGCACAAGCTTTTGACGCACTTATGACACGCTTGCAAATGACACAGGCAGAAGTAGCTGAAAAAGTTGGTAAAGATCGCGCTACCGTTGCTAACTTACTGCGCCTATTGAAATTGCCGGAATCAGTACAAGTACTGATTCAAGATGGTGAGTTATCAATGGGACAGGCGCGAGCATTACTAGGATTAAAAAAGAAGCCGCAAATCGAAAAAGTAGCAGAAACAGTTGTTTTCCGTGGATTGAATGTTCGTCAAGTGGAAAACTTGGTCAGGCAAATGAATGATGGTGTACCCGAACCCAATACGAAAGAAATTTCACCCTTTGCTGTTTCTTTGTCTAACCAATTAGAAGAAAAGTTTGGGACCAAGGTCAAAGTCAACGCGGGCCGTAAGGGAAATGGTAAAATTGAAATTAATTATGTTTCCAATGAGGACTTAAGTCGCATTTTGGCATTGTTAGATATTGAGGTGGACTAATGGCAATAGCACCGGACTATAAACTTCATGATATCGTTGAGATGAAAAAGCCGCACGCTTGTGGCGCCAATTCTTGGGAAATTACACGTGTTGGTGCTGATATTAAGCTGTCATGTACGAATTGCGGTAGAGGCATTATGATGTCGCGTTTTGATTTTAACAAACGAATAAAAAAGATTTTACAAGTAGCAAATCAGAAAGAAGAATAAAATGGCACTAACTGCTGGAATCGTCGGCTTACCAAACGTCGGCAAATCAACACTATTTAATGCAATTACTAAAGCTGGTGCTGAAATGGCAAACTATCCGTTTGCTACGATTGAACCAAATGTTGGCATGGTAGAAGTCCCAGATACTCGCTTGGCGCGTATCCAAGAAGTTGTACCTGCTGATAAAATTATTCCAACCACGTTTGAATTTACCGATATTGCTGGTATTGTCAAAGGCGCTTCTCAGGGAGAAGGTTTAGGGAATAAATTTTTAGAAAACATTCGTCAGGTAAATGCTATTGTGCATGTTGTACGAGCTTTTGATGGGGATGAAATTATTCACGTGAATGGGGTAGTTGACCCGTTAGATGACATTGAAACAATCAATACTGAATTAATTTTGGCTGACTTAGAAGCTGTTGACAAGCGTTATTCTAAAGTTGCACGTGCGGCAAAAGGGAATGATAAAAATGCCAAAGCTGAGTTTGTTGTACTAGAAAAAATCAAACCAGTTCTTGAAGCGGGCAAGTCTGCTCGCACCATTACATTTACTGAAGAAGAGCAAAAAATAGTTAAAGGTTTGTTCTTATTGACAACAAAACCTATTTTATACGTTGCCAATTTGGCTGAAGATGATATGGCAGATCCAATGGGATCAAAGTATTTCAATCAAATTAAAGAGTTTGCTGCCACTGAAGGAGCTGACGTAATTGGCTTGTCTGCTAGCGCAGAAGAAGAAATTGCTCAATTGCCAGAAGAAGAAAAAGCTGAATTCTTAGAAATGGCTGGAGTAGAGGAAGCTGGTTTAAATAAGTTAATTCGAGCAGCCTATCACTTATTAGACTTACGAACGTTTTTCACTGCAGGTGGTAAAGAAACTCGAGCATGGACATTCACTGCGGGATCAAAGGCACCCCAAGCTGCTGGTGTGATACACTCTGACTTTGAAAGAGGATTTATCCGTGCAGAAACAATTGCATTCTCGGATCTTGATGAGTTAGGGTCTGTTAAAGCAGTCAAAGAAGCCGGAAAATTACGTTCAGAAGGTAAGGAATACGTTGTACAGGACGGCGATATTATTGAATTCCGTTTCAACGTGTAAATGGCGCTGATCGCGCTGTACATAATATTTTAGGGAGACATTTTATGTCAGAACAAAAAAGAGAATTGACGAAAAAAAATCAGGATTTTATCTTTCAATTTAAAAAGCTGTTAGCTCAAAACAGTAAATTGACTGGTGAACAAATTGAAGGTATTGTGACTGAGGTTGAAAATAATCTTCTTGAAACCCAAGGGAAAGGGCAGACAGCAGCGCAAATTTATGGTACGCCAACAATGGCTGTTCAGCAGTATCTTGATCCTAAGCGAACGGCCAAGAAACTTTTTGATTATAAATTTAGTACTTTGGCACTCGATACATCTTTAGCCATCTTCATGTTATTTGCTGTGGTATTTGGTTTGACATTGTTCTTTTCCAAAAATGCTAGTAACCAAGGTGCGGGAATCGTTTCCTTGCTTCTTATCGCAGCATTGGGTGGCTCAATCTATACAGGTGTAGTCTTAAAGTTAACACCAAATCCTAAAGCAAAAGACAAACAAGAACCAACGAGTCGTCGATGGGTTTACCTGTTAATGGCTGTTGTGGCTTGGCTTGGAGGATTTTTGATATTAGGTATGTTACCACAGGTAATTAATCCAACCTTACCACCAGTTGTATATATTATTCTTGGTGCCGCAGCATTTGGTGTCTTCCGTTGGAACCGTAAGAAATACGGTTTAACAGGTGGGTTCTTCGCAATCAGTCAATTATCACAGCAAGCACGTTTAGAAGCATCTAAAAAATAGTTACTATTGTTGCAGACATTTAAGAGGATAATATAAATGAAAATTTTAGTAGTTGATGATGACATCGAAATTGCAGAATTACTTGAAATTTACCTAAAAAATGAAGGCTATGAGCCAATTATGGCTGACGATGGTAAAGAAGCACTTTCTAAGTTGAATACAAATCCAGACATTGCTTTAATGATTTTGGATGTTATGATGCCAAACATGAACGGTTTAGATGTTGTAAAAACTGTTCGTAAGGATAGTCGCATTCCTATTTTAATGTTGTCAGCAAAATCTGGTGATATGGACAAAATTCAGGGACTAATTACAGGTGCGGATGACTACGTTACCAAGCCATTTAATCCGCTTGAGGTCATGGCTCGTGTTCGTTCATTATTGCGACGCGCGGAGAATGCTGTTCAAGATCAGACACCAGATGTCTTGGACATTGGCTCGCTAATAATTAATAAAGACAGTCACGAAGTCAAGACTTCTACGGGTGATTTGGTCAACTTAACGGCTTTAGAGTTTGGTATTTTGTATTTATTAGCATCGCATCCTAATCGTGTTTTCTCGGCAGATGATATTTTCGAGCGTGTCTGGCAACAAGAATCTGTTGTTTCTGCAAAAACCGTTATGGTGCACGTTTCACATTTGCGAGATAAAATTGAAGAAGCCACAAATGGCGATCAAGTTATTCAAACAGTTTGGGGCGTTGGTTACAAAATTGAAGTGAATCAATGACAAAAGTAGCATTGATATTAAAGCACAATCGTACTAAAATATATTATTTGGTAGTGACGATATTGTTACTACTTCTTTTTAGTTGGACAATCATGACTGGCTTTGATGCACTAAGACACCGATTTTCCTTTATATCGTTTAATATTTGGAATGTTTTAGAGTTTGTGACTTTTGTTTCAGGAAATATTGGTATTGTGTTTTGGCAGTACTTGAAGTGGCGCCGTGATGAAAGTTTGTATCGTTTGATTAGAGAGATGCGTCAGGTCGCACGTGAAAATTCTGACATGACAATTTCGTGGCGTGCTCCTTATGCGCCAACAACTCAAGCGCTGATTGATGTATCTAATACAATTGCTGAAAACACTCGTCGTATTAGAGAAGAAGAACGTCAGAGTGAACGTTCTAAGGATGAGATGATTACCAATATATCTCATGACTTGCGAACACCACTAACCGCTATTATCGGTTATCTTGGCTTGGTTGAAATGGGACAAGCATTGAGTGAAAAGGATCGAAAAAAGTATATTCACACAGCGTATAGTAAGTCTAATCAAATGAAGGTTCTAGTTGAGGATTTGTTTGAGTACTCACAGACACAGGCACAAGACGCCGCCTTAAATATTACGTCACTCAGTCTAAATGATTTGTTTGGCCAATTACTTGCTGGTTATGAATTAGAAGCACAAGAGAAGAATATTGCATTGAATCAATTAACAAATCCTGAGATGATTGTTATTGAGGCTGACTCTGATAAATTGGCACGCGTCTTAATGAATTTGGTTTCTAATGCGTTTAAATACGGTGATGGAGCTACTTTCATAAAACTTACGGCACAAATTGATGATAAAAATGTTGTTATTCGTGTAACGAATGATGGTGTCAAGATACCAGATGAGGCAATCGGGGATATTTTTGATCGATTTTATCGTGTTGAAAGTTCGAGAAATAGTAAAACAGGTGGCACAGGATTGGGACTTGCCATCGTGAAGGGGATTGTTGTACAGCATCATGGTAGTGTAGCTGTTGAGTCTGATGATGATATGACTTCATTCATTATTACATTACCGTTGAAGCAGACATGAGGGGAATATGTTACAAAATAAAAAGCATCAAGTGAAAAGAATATGGTTTATTATTACTGCATTAGTGGTTGTATTATTGGCTATATTTTTTATGGTTCCTCGTCATGAGCAATCAACGCAATCAACAACCAAGGTGGCAACAGTCGATGATCAGCCGGTTCAATTAAACACCAGTGCAACCTCTGCTTTAGTGGTTGATTTGACTACGGGGCAAATTTTGGGCCAAAAAAATTCTTCAAAACAGGTAGCCATTGCTTCGCAAAGTAAAATGTTGACAGCGTATGGCGTGCTTAAAAGTATTAAGTCAGGAAAAATAAAATGGTCTACGATGGTCCCAATTACTAGTAAGGCAGATTTATCGAAAGAAGACAGCCATTTGTTTTCTCATATCGCGATCAAAGCTGGAGACAAAGTATCAGTTCGTGAACTTTACGATGTCATGTTTGCTAATTCTGCTAACGATGCGGCTTTTGCATTGGGTGAGTTTGTGACTCCTAAAGGGGAAACAACACAACAGGCACTAGAATCATGGGCTAAAGAACTTCATTTGAGCGGTTCACAATGGTACAATTCTGCTGGACAAGTTAATGAGAATGCTTTTGAAAATGAAATCTCTTCGGCCCCTAAAACAGCTTCTAATAAAGCCAGTAATCAGCAACTAGCTATGATTGCACGAGCTATCTTAGAATTGGATCCTTCCCTGCGTCAATTATCAAAAAAATTAACGATTTCTTATCATATGACGCCTAACTTTGTTGTGACAGATAAAACTGATTATTGGCAATTAATGACTGAAACAATGCCCAACCTTAGTAACCCCAACCAGTTAACCATAGAGGGGCTTAAGACGGGATCTTCGCCTGAATCTGGTGCTGGATTCACTGGTTTAATTAAAGATAAAAACGGTCACGAATTCATAACTGTAGTCAATGGTATTGCTAATTACATGGATGAAACAAAGCGTTATCAAGAATCTCTGCGTATTGTTGATCAGGTATTAGCACAAAAACAGCCAAACTATATTAAAGAAAATCAAACAGTTGGCCATTTAAAAACGTTGACGTTTCCAAATACGAAGCAAGAACATATAATTGTTAAGGCTGCACAAACAAGGCATTATTGGACAAACAAGGGTGTAAAATTGGCATTTACACAACCTACTTTTGACTCAAAGTTAGCCAATATAAAAAAGAACCAAACCGTGGGCTATACAACAGCAGCGTTGAATGCTCAATATCTGCCTTATGCTCAAAAAACAGAAAAAAGGATTTCATTAAAATCAACTTCCTCATCAAAACCAGTTAATTGGTTTGTTAAATTTTGGCGTGATAGAACAAAATAATTGTTAAATTGACCATAATTGGTCTTTTTTTATGTCATCAAATACTTCTCGAAAAACTTGCTACAAGACTAGAAAGGTGTTATTATATTGGTATAGACCAAAACGGTATAGACCAATTTGAAAGAGGTTGGATTATGAACATTATTAGAGTAAAAGATGTTGAACAAAGTGCAGAAAAAGCACTCGAAATTTATCAAAATGCTGTGCAACATGGTGCGAAGGTACTGGGTTTGGCAACTGGATCAACACCAATACCCTTATATCAAAAATTGGCAACTAGCCAAATCAATTTTTCTGAATTAGTGTCGATAAACTTGGATGAATATCTTGGCTTGGATGGCGAAGACGAGCAGAGCTATCGTTATTTTATGACTAAACACTTATTTCAATATAAACCATTTAAACATTCCTATGTTCCAGACGGTAAGTCTGAGGATCATGAAGCAGCAATTAAAGCTTATGACAGAATTATTGTTGAGCATCCAATCGATTTACAATTATTGGGCATTGGACGCAATGGACACATTGGTTTTAATGAACCAGGAACATCGTTTGATTCAACTACTCATATTGTGAATCTTACACAATCTACAGTTGCCGCCAACGCTCGTTTCTTTGAGAAGGAGTCGGATGTGCCCACGCAAGCAATTTCTATGGGAATTGCTTCAGTAATGTCTGCAAAGAAAATTTTGCTGATAGCCACTGGAGAAAGCAAAGCAGAAGCAGTGGCAGCTACTATCAATGGTCCAATAACCGAAGATGTACCAGCATCTATTCTTCAAAAACATTCAGACGTTACGATCATTATTGATGAGGCAGCAGCATCAAAGTTGTGATAGAATAAACTTGTAACCGATTTCATAATTTTTAATAGGAGTAAAAAATGGCACACATTACATTTGACACAAAGAACATTGAGAATTTTGTTGCAGATCATGAACTTGATGAAATGCAACCGCTAATCAAAATGGCGGACGAGCAGCTTCGTAATCGAAGCGGTGCTGGGGCAGAATATTCTGATTGGATTACCTTACCAACAGATTATGATAAAGACGAATTTGCCCGCATTCAAACTGCTGCTCAGAAGATCCAATCTGATTCGAAAGTCTTGGTTGTTATTGGTATTGGTGGCTCATATCTTGGCGCAAAAATGGCTGTTGATTTCTTGAATCCAATGTTTAATAATGAACTGGCTGACAATCAACGTCAAGGTGTTAAAATTTATTTTGCTGGTAATTCAACATCTGCTTCGTATATCAACGATTTGGTACGAGTAATTGGTGATCAAGACTTTTCAGTTAATGTTATTTCAAAGTCTGGGACAACAACAGAACCATCAATTGCTTTCCGCGTGTTCAAACAATTATTGGAAAAGAAGTACGGTGCTGAGGCCGCTAAGCAACGTATTTATGCTACAACTGACGCGAACCGCGGTGCATTACACGATGAAGCAAAAATTTCAGGATACGAGACATTTACAATTCCTGATGGGGTTGGTGGTCGCTTTTCTGTCTTAACGGCGGTCGGTCTTCTACCAATTGCTGCTTCCGGCGCTGACATTGAAGCCTTGATGACAGGTGCTAGAGATGCTCAAGAAGAGTATTCTGATTCAGATATAAAAAATAACGAAGCTTACAAATATGCTGCTGTTCGTCGTATATTGTACGACAAGGGTTATACAACTGAACTATTGATCAACTGGGAACCAACGATGCAATACTTGTCTGAGTGGTGGAAACAGTTGATGGGAGAGTCAGAAGGTAAGAATCAAAAGGGCATCTATCCATCATCTGCAAACTTCTCAACAGATTTGCATTCTTTGGGCCAATATATTCAAGAAGGACGTCGTGATTTATTTGAAACAGTTGTTAAACTAGATAATCCAGTTTCAAATATTGATCTTCCTCATGAAGATGGCAATAATGACGGGTTGCAATACCTTGAGGGCGTTACAATTGATGAAGTAAACACAAAAGCTTCGCAAGGTGTTACATTGGCTCACGTTGATGGCGGGGTACCAAACTTGGCTGTCCACTTGCCAGCACAGGATGCCTATTCATTAGGATATTTGATTTACTTCTTTGAAATCGCTGTTGGTGCATCAGGATACACATTCGGTATTAACCCCTTCAACCAACCAGGTGTTGAAGCTTACAAAACAGCAATGTTTGCCTTATTGGGTAAGCCTGGTTATGAAGAACAAACGAAGGTTTACCGGGCTCGTCTAGGAAAATAAGTTAATTAATCATATTTTATAACAGTATGCTCTTATCTTAAGTTTAAGGTAAGAGTTTTTTATATGAGAAAATAAAAAAGGCCTAGCAGGCCATGATAATATGATGAAAAATTGATTAGTTATTGAAAAAAATTTTGGACAGCATGAAAGGCCATTTCGGTGCCAACAAAATAAAGCGTGTCACCACTTTCAATGACAGCATAAGGTCCAGGCGATACTACAAGTTCTTCATTATGTAAAATAGCGATTATTGTTGCGCCAGTATTTTGCCATATATTCAGATTGCCAATTGATTCACCAAGTTGCTTAGAAGAATCTGATAAGCTAAATTCATAAGGAGTTAGTGGGTTATGACGCTGTACACGTTGCGTTTGGTCAAATAAAGCCGTTAGGGAATCAGAAAGACTATTTAAAGACGTTCTTTGGGTCTCAATTAAATCGTTAATCTGATCATGAATTGTTTGAATATTAGTAGTTTCTTGGGCCTGATTTAAAAAATATTTTGCTCTTTCACGTGATAATACTTCAATACCACTACCGTGTATTGGTTTAACAATATCGAGGTCCGATAAAATATTAATAGCCTTTCGGGCAGTTTCGGCTGAAACACCAAATGTTACTGACAAGGTTGACCTAGCGTGAAGCTTGGAACCAACCTTGTACTCATTATTAACGATTTTTTCAGCTATTTGAAAGGCTATTTTTCGGTAACGCGGTTCTCTGATTTTTGACATTTTTATATCCTGCAAGTTCAAAATTTGACACAAGTGACAATCTATGTAAAAATTGAAGTTGTCAATTAAAGAGACAACTTGTTATAAAGTATAGGTTGTCACTATATTTTATACGGAAATTCGAAAAGAAGCAAGGAGGAGATGTGTGTGGTGTCATTAGAAATGATGTGCATGATGTAGTATTTTTATATTACGCGGCACCACCACTTTAGAACATGCCAAAAGTAGAAATTAAGCATCTCACCAAAATATTCGGTAAGCGTCCAAAAGCTGCGATGAAAATGGTGAAGCAAAACAAAAGTAAGAACGAGATCGTTGAGAAGACAGGGAGCACGGTTGGTGTCTATGATATCAACATGTCCATTGAAGAAGGCGAGATTTTTGTCATCATGGGTCTTTCTGGTTCAGGAAAATCAACTTTAATTCGCTTGCTAAACCGTCTGATTGAACCAACTGCGGGTCAATTGTTTATTGACGGTCAAGAAATTACTAAATTGAATAAAAAACAGATGATAGAAATTCGTCGTAAAAAAATGAGTATGGTTTTCCAGAACTTTGCTCTATTTCCACACCGTACTTTGTTAGAAAATACAGAGTATGGTTTAGAAATTCAAGGTGTAGGCAAAGAAGAACGCCGTAAACGAGCAGAACAAGCCTTAGAAAATGCCAAATTGCTATCGTTTAAGGACCAATATCCACACCAATTATCTGGTGGTATGCAACAACGAGTTGGTCTGGCTCGTGCACTAACCAATGATCCTGATATATTATTGATGGATGAAGCTTTTTCAGCATTAGATCCATTAGTACGTGGTGAAATGCAGGATGAGTTGCTAGATTTACAAGCTAACGTTGAAAAAACAATAATCTTTATTACTCATGATTTGAACGAAGCGCTTCGTATTGGTGACCATATTGCCATTATGAAAGATGGTCGTTTACAACAAATTGGTACTGGAGAAGAGATTCTTACGAACCCAGCCAATGATTATGTGAAAACATTCGTGGGTGATGTTGATCGTTCTAAGGTATTGACGGCTGATAGTATTATGATCCCAGCTTTAACATCGAACATTTATGTTGATGGGCCAACTGTTGCTTTGAGAAAAATGACAGCAGAAGAAGTTTCAGGCCTCGTTGCAGTCAATCGTCACCGTCAACTTGAAGGCTATTTGTCATCAGAAGAGGCGGTTCGCGCACGTCGTGAAAAGTTGCCACTTGCAGATGTTCTAACAGAAATGCCAAAGATTAAACCTGACACGCTTATCATGGATATTATGCCTATTATTTACGATGCTCAGACACCTGTGGCTGTTGTAGATGATGATAACCGTTTGAAGGGTGTTGTTATTCGTGGCGCGGTATTGAAGGCGCTTGCTGATACAGAAGGGGAAGATGACAATGAATAATTTAGTAAGTATTCCAAAAATTCCACTTGAAGATTGGGTCAGTTCAGCGGTTTCATGGTTAACTACTAATTTATCCGGATTTTTTGATGCCATTCAATCTGGCGGTCAATACATAATGGATGCTTTAACAAATGGTTTAACTGCTGTACCCATGGCACTAATGATTATTGGTATCACAGTAATTGCCATTGTTACGACACCGAAAAAGATTGGCTTTCCGTTATTCACACTTTTGGGACTTTTGTTAATTGCCAATCAAGGACTTTGGTCTGACTTAATGAATACCGTTACATTGGTAATCATGGCGTCTATTGTTTCGTTGATTATTGGTATACCCCTTGGAATTTTAACAGCAAAGTCACAAAAGACTGCGGTAGTTGTTCAACCAATCTTAGACTTTATGCAGACTATGCCAGGATTTGTTTATTTAATTCCTGCTGTTGCCTTCTTTGGAATCGGTGTGGTTCCTGGTGTGTTTGCTTCGATAATCTTTGCCCTACCACCGATGGTTCGTATGACTAGTTTAGGTATTCGTCAAGTTCCAGTTGATTTGGTTGAAGCAGCTGATTCATTTGGATCAACTACTTGGCAAAAGTTGTTTAAATTAGAACTTCCTAGTGCAAAAAATACTATTTTAGCAGGCGCTAACCAAACAATCATGTTGGCATTGTCGATGGTTGTCACAGCTTCTATGATTGGTGCACCAGGTCTTGGGCGTGGCGTCTTGTCTGCGGTTCAACACGCTGATGTTGGTTCTGGATTTGTTAACGGGCTTGGATTGGTGATCTTAGCTATTGTTATTGATCGTTTTACACAAAAGTTTAACACCCAACCCGGACAAAAAGCGGTGACAAAGCCATGGCGTCGTTGGACAGTACTTGCGGCTTTGTTGGTTATGATTGGTGGAGGTGTTGTCAACACTTTGACTTCCGATAAAACAACAGGTCAAAAAGTTACTATTGGCTATGTTGAGTGGGATTCAGAAGTTGCCTCTTCGAATGTGCTGGCTGAATCATTACGTCAACATGGATACGATGTCACGTTAACGCCATTAGATAATGCTGTTTTGTGGCAGTCGCTATCTAATAATCAAATTGATATTTCAGTTTCAGCATGGTTGCCAGATACACACAAAGCTTTGTATGATAAGTACAAAAATGATGTAACATTGCTTGGCCCTAACTTGAAAGGTGTTAAAACTGGATTAGTTGTTCCTGATTATATGGATGTAAATTCCATTAGTGATTTAACAACTCAAGCAAATAAGACAATCACAGGTATTGAGCCGGGGGCCGGTGAAATGGCCACAGCTGCTAATGCTTTGAAGTCGTATTCAAACTTATCGGGTTGGAACTTATCATCCTCATCTTCTGGTGCTATGGTATCAGCATTGGATAAAGCTTACAAAAATAAGCAAGATGTTGTGGTGACCGGTTGGTCACCACACTGGATGTTTAGTAAGTACCACTTGAAGTTCTTGTCTGATCCAAAAAACGTGTTTGGATCTGGAGAAACCATTAATACGATTGTGAATAAGAAGTTTAAAACTTCTAACCCCAAGGCCTATAAGGTTGCTGATAATTTTAATTGGACGAAAGATGACATGGAATCAGTCATGCTCGATATTCAAAATGGTCAAACACCAAAGCAGGCTGCTGCTAAATGGATTAAGTCACATCAAAAGTTAGTTGATAGTTGGTATAAATAAAAAAATAACGCTAAGCTGAAAATCAGCCTAGCGTTATTTTATTTGTTATTCTGGATTGTCATCCTCTTATCTTGTTCAACGATAAAATGGCACAAGTCTCCGTCATCAATACGTGTAGGATGTTCTTTTAGAAACCGTTTGTATAGGAAAGCAATACGTGGTTTAAAAATCAATGTATTGGGTGCTACTAAATCATCACTCAGTAACTGATAACTGCGAATCGCATACGTCATAAGTTCATGTTCTCGTTGCCATGATTCTTCGCTTAGTCCGTTTTTTTCGACAAACAAATGTTGACGTTCTGCATATCCCAAAGCTTGTTGAAATCGATTTAAATTGTTAGGATCAATAGAAGAGTCAGGTCCAATGGCAATCATTGTTTGTTTAAAACTAGCTATTGCTTCTGGTGTTGCGTGTTTCGTTAATTCAAAACGTTGAAAGGGAATGCCAGTGCTAGTCTGACGTTCTTCATATTTGTACCATTTGGGATTTGTTAAAAAGTATGGTGTATTGTTCAAATGTGCTCCTCCGTTTACTTGTGGCGCAGTCTTGCTGCTAGTTGTTTCATAATTGGTTCATCAGAGTAAGATAGAACGTTTCTGGCGTAAATACCTTGACCAAACCATAGTAGTAAGAATAATGTGATAACAGCAATGAGTAATGCACTTATGGCTGCAGGCCATCCCTCAGTATGCGTAACAAGACGTATTGGCATCATACTTTGAGAGGCAAATGGTATATAACTAAGAATGCGAATCAAGAGATTATTCGGCATTTGAGTCATGATAAAGCTAAATACATAGCCAACCATAGCAATCATGGAAATGGGTTGAATAGCCTGCTGAACTTGTGCATTATCATTAATTAGAGAGGCAATCATTGACGTTAGCACTAAGTACAGCGCAACAGAAACAAGAACAAAAATTACTGCATAGATTATAAATGATAATGTCACACCATTTAAGTTAGATGCTAATCCTTTTACAAAACTGTTTTCTTTAAAGAAATTGAAAGTTGTGAATCCGGCGATGACGTAGATTAGCAGATGTGTGGTTACCAGAGCAAAAATACCGATGATCTTTCCAAAATATTGTACGCGTGCAGACGTCGCTGCCAATAGAATTTCCATAATGCGAGATGATTTTTCATTGGCGATTGCATTTGCAATCATTGATGTATACCACATGACTATAATAATAGTGATGATACCAATTGCACTGGCTATTAATTGGTTAGCGCTTTCAGTATTGCCACTATTAGTTGATTGTTTTGCTTGTTTGACAACGCTTTTTAAGTTATAAGGTTGCACTAAATCAGCAGTTTGTTCAGCAGTTAGTCCATATTGAGTAGCTTTTTGGGAACGTGATAAGTTACCTAATATAGCAGTAATCTTTTCTTTTGGAATCTGTTCACTTTTAGGCTGTGTGGTAATTGTGGCTTCATTCTTGTTGACGGTTAACACACCATCTAACTTTTCGTTTTGCAGTGCTGTATTGGCTTTTTTCTCATTGGTTATGTTGGAAACATGGATGTCTAATTCCTTTTCCGATTGAACTAAAATACTGCGGACTTCTTGGTTGCCAACAACAGCAATATTGGGTGTTGTATTGCCTTGCATTTTGGTAATGCCAAATATAACTGCACCAGCTAAAGCAGCGAAAATCAAGGGAGAAATCACAAGCATCCAATAACCGCGTGATTTAAATTGGCTGAGAAAAGTGTCTTTAATAACAATAAAAAGTTGATTAGTCATGAATAGCGACCTCCTGGCGGAAAATGTCATCGAGTGTTGGTGGTTGTTGGCTGAAGGCTGGGATATAGCCATTTTTTGTAACGAGGTCAAACACACGGTGCCCAGCTTCCTCTTCTGACAAAATTAAGTCATAGCCAACACCATGTGGCGTAACTGAGGCGACACCATCAATAGCTTTTAATGCTGCACTTGAAGTGGAGGATTCCACATAGACACGTGTGCGACCAAATTGTTCACGGATATTTTGCACAGGACCTTGGAGAACGATTTTTCCACGTTTTAACATAGTTAGATCGTCAGAAATCTTGGTCACGTTGTTCATGTCGTGACTTGAAAAAATAATCATTGCACCATTATCACGTAAGCGTATGATTTCATCCATCATTAAGCTTGTATTGACAGGATCTAAACCAGAAAAAGGTTCGTCGAGTATGAGTAGACTGGGTTCAAAGATTAATGAAGCGATCATTTGAACTTTTTGTGCGTTTCCTTTGGAAAGTGATTGTACTTTATCACTTACTTTACCAACGACATCAAGGCGTTTCATCCAATCTTTCAATGCAACGCGGGCATCTGAACGTTTCATACCGTGTAATTCTGCAAAGTACAATATTTGTTCTTCAACGGTCCGTTTTTGGTATAAACCACGTTCTTCGGGTAAGAAACCAATACGCTGTTTATCATTTTGGGTAATTTGCTGGTCGTTCCAAGTGATTGTTCCTGATGTTGGTTTAATGAAGTTTAAAAGCATACGGAAGGTGGTCGTTTTACCAGCACCGTTTTGCCCAATGAGTCCCATTACTTTTCCTTCGGTAAGCGTCATATTCATATTAGAGACAGCAATGTTTTGTCCGAACGTCTTGTTAAGATTAGTCAGTTGAATCATATTTTTATTCCTTATAATATTTTATTTAGTATATATCGCACACCACTATTGAACAAATAAATTAAGACAATTAAGAGATATAGATATGCAGCTCTTCGGTCCCAATAAAAAGTTGCCCAGCAAATAGCAATATAACTTACAATTAGTAACATAATAAAAGTTATTGTATTTGCGCGGTGAGTAATTTCTTGCAGTCGTTCGTCTGTTGCCTTTATTTTGCTTTTGTGTAGATACTTGCGATTATGAAATAGTATTCTAGATGTAATTATGGTACCGATACCCCCGCCAAGTATACCGGATGAAAATCCACGTAGAAAACTTCGCGAAGCTGGTGACTTTTGCAAGCTTGCTAAAAGCATTGTAATAGTCACAGTCAATATGATAACGATTGTCAAAAAATTAACTTGATATTTGATTTTTGCACGATATTCGTCGTCAGTTATTCCTGGTTTTGGTGATGCGAATAGTTTATTAATCATTTTTTCCCCCTTCAAAAATAAAGACATCTTCAATCGGTAAGTCAAAGAACTCGGCAATTCGATGTGCCAAAAACAAAGAGGCATTATATTTACCTTTTTCGAGTGATATCACGGTCTGACGCGTTACCTCAAGTTCAGCAGCAAGCTCTGCTTGAGTTAATTTACGTGATTTTCTTAGTTCTTGAATACGATTTATCAAAGTATGCCTCCTATAGTTTGGCTATTCAACAAAAATAGTATAGCGTACTTTACATTAAATGTAAAGTTTTGCTTACATTTTGAAAAGGTTGCATTTATAGGAAATAAGAACTATAACTAAGGTATAGAAAAGGGGGCCGAAACATGGCTGATGAAAAATTTGAAACATTGGATCTTCCAATGAGCGAAGTCTTTAGTTGGAGCGAGGACAAAACCCCACTACGCGATGCATTGTGGAACCATTATATGGACACAAGCAACAAAAACACTTTGGAAACTTTGAAACACTTGAAGGCTTATGAAAGCATGAGTTCTGATGAAGTTAAGCTTGAAGCTGAAAAAGTATTGCAAGAAGCATAATCGGATAAAAAGAGATTGATATTGTTTCAATCTTTTTTTGTTGCAAAAACCATTGACGCATGCTGGTTTTTTCGGTATACTTAATATTTGTTATGGCGCTATGGTCAAGTGGTTAAGACGTCGGCTTCTCAGGCCGAAATCGAGGGTTCGACTCCCTCTAGCGCTATTAGTATATTTCATGGCGTTGCATCAGGTTTCAAAAACTTTGATGTAGCGCCTTTTCTTATGAAAAACGTTGCACTGTATTTCGTAATAAATTGGAAACATTATAAATACGCAAGTAGGCAGTATAACGGCATATAAGCCGTTTTTTATTTGTAGAAAAGGAAGTGAGTAATAGTATGGAATTTTTAGGATTAGTTATTAGCTTAGCTGATGAACTATTTGATGTAGACGATAATAAGCCATTTGGCTTTAAATTTTGGCTGTCTATATTTGTATGGTTAATCATGCTTAGTGGGTTTATAGTTGTAGCTACAGTATTTATAATTTTATTTCCAGCTGTGTTTTTAAAAATCCTAAATACTATTTGGCTTGCGGTGATGGGTATAGAAATATTGTTAGCATGGTTTTGTTATTATTCTGGTAAACGTGTAGTAATATGGGCATTTCAAATTAAAAATAATATACAAGCACACAGTAAGTAAGTGTTGCATCAATTTTTAATAAATGATCTACGAGCTTGGAAAGCTGGTCTATGTTTTAGCGTATATCTGTTATTTATTAATTTAATCAACCAATGTCAATTAATTACTTTTATTTACACTTAAAAACCTGTACACAAAAAAGCCCCTGATTAATTTTAGAAGTTTTTTATTATCGATAAATATACAGATGGCGGTATAGTTTTTGAGCAACAGATAGAATGATGAGTGGGCTAACTATATGTATGCCTCACATAACATAGGTGTTCCCTATGTATCTAAAGCTCACTATGAAAACAATAATGGCGATAACCGCCACTGCTGCTCTCAATTGAAATGTTTTACTTTTGGTATCTATCCTGTTCATATTATGTTGCTTTCTAAAATGTTCATATTCTGATTCAGCATCAAAAACTTGTTTATTTTGGGGTACCTAAAACAGTCTTAAAAACCGATCATTCCATATGTTCTCATAAAATTGCACAGTTTGTTTTGCACTCATGTAGTAATTGTCTAATGTGGTGCTAAGTCCTTTTTTCATTTGCAATTCATAGCCCAAACCGTGTGCCATTTTGATTGTGGTGTCAACATAAAACTCTGTTTGAGCACCACAAATTTCAATGCTACGAACATCGTTTTCGTTGAGTAGTTTTCTTAGTTTAGTGTGATAGAAAGAATTGGCATGTGTTTTCTGAATGAAATAATCATTTGGTTGACTATCAATTTCGGGGATGATTTTCCAAAGGAAGCTTCCAAATATTAATTCTTCGTCGTTATGTTGGATAAAAATAATCGGTTTATGTGCATGACGATAAGCCGTAATGCGACTGTTTATACCAGTCACACATTCTTGAATGTTAAAAATGTCCTGCGGCTCTTTACAAACGCCATTTTGAAAATCAATAACTAGTAGTGTGTCTGATATTGGTAACATCATTTTTCCTTCTTTTAAGTTAAGTGTTCAAATTTAGGGAGCCACTAAACGAATAGAAAGACGTATTATAGTCCAATATTATTCGTTTTCTTTCACTTACTCTTACCATGAACTAATACATTAGTATCTTCGTAAATAAGCTATTTGAATTACAACGTTATATTAACACATTAAAAAAACGTATGTTGATGCACGAATAAAGTAGCTGCGTATTTTAAAGGTTTGTTAAATACATAAGTTGCGGTGCCAGTGACATTAATTTTGTACAAGCACTGGTACGTCATAAAATTTTTCTTCTTATATATTATCAAAAAAAGGCCAATCAATATTGTTATTGATCGGTCTTTTTTATATCAAGTTGAGATGAATATACGAACAAATGGTGATAATTTTTAGAACTAGTAGATAGGAAGTATTGTTTTACGTTGTGCAATGTGAACAAATTTAACATAATTATTGTTTAATTGATTTATAACGTGTATGATGTATTTTAACACCTAGTTAATTTTATGATTATAATAATGTTATTTAACCGGTTAATAACTTTATAAATTAATATATAAAATATTGTTCTTTATTAGGTTCTTATAATTTTAATTTCATCGATGAAGTAGGAGGCGTTTTATGAATAATTTTTTTCAACCACACCTTATATGGGAATATTTGCCTGATGTATTGTCAGCATTACCGACAACGCTGTTGCTTACTCTAGTATCAACAATCATTGGCGTAATCGTCGGCGCAGGTATTGCGTTTGTCAAAATGGAAGATACACCAATCTTTAAACAAATTGCAGTAGTCTTCACTTCTTTTATTAGAGGGACACCAATTTTGATACAAATGTTTTTAGTTTATTATGGACTGCCTATGTTTCTAGGATATGTGGGCATTAACACAGATGACGTCAGCCCATTAATCTATTTATTTATTACATATGGGTTGAATATGGCGGCTTTTCTTTCAGAAATCATTCGTGCCGCATTGGAAAGCGTGCCAGCAAGTCAACGTGAAGCGGCTTTAACTTCAGGTTACACAAAGCGTCAGATGTATTTTAAAATTATTTTCCCTCAGGCAGTAATTATTGCGGTGCCCAGTTTTGCGACAATGGTCATTTCGTTGCTGCAAGATACATCATTGGCATTCACAATCGGTGTATTAGATGTTGTTGGTAAAGCCAAAGCATTGGGTACGGCGACATTTCACACAGTTGAGGCTTACATTAGTGCGATGATCATATTTATTATTTTAAGTTTCATTTTAGAAAGATTCTTCCGTTGGATTGAAAAGCGCAGTAACTTTACGTCACGCAAAACACCAATTTTGGCTAATAATCCTGTGATACCAGTGATTGAGACACCAAAAACAACTTAATACATACACAAGATGTTGATAAATGAGAAGAGAGCTAGAGGAGTAATATTATGCAGAACAAAGCAAGTCGTAGCAAGGGCCTATGGATTGGTATTATTGTAGTCGTGGTAGCAGTTATTGCGGTCGCATTATTACACAATAACGGAAAAAGCAGTGGATCATCTTCTAAAGTACAGACAATTAAAGTTGGTTCCGGTAACGATGCTCAACCCTTTGCTTATTTAGATAAAAGTGGAAAACCAGTTGGTATGGATATTGCTTTGATCCAAGCCATCGATAAAAAGTTACCACAATATAAATTCAAGCTAACACTATCTGATTTTCCTACGTTAATCACAAACTTGAAGAGTGGTAAGACAACGATGGCTATGGAACAGATCGAACAGAATACAGAACGAAAGCAAGACTTTAAGTTTGGAAGCGTTGGCTATACTGTCTGGGATACCTTGTTGGCTACAAAGAAATCAACCGGCGTTTTGAACTCATTTGCGGATGCAAAAGGAAAGAAGCTTTATGTTACTAATTCAACGAACCAAGCAACTCTAACAGATGCTTACCTAAAGAAAAATCCTAATGCATATTCAGTTGTACGTGGAACCTACACAATGGAGCAAGTTGCGCAAGGAATCAATTCTAACCAGTTTAACGTTTACCCAGCTCCTAAGTATTCAATTGATTTGTTGAATCGTCAATTCAAAACGAAATTAGTCTATGGAAAAGCTGTTAACCATTCTAACGCTTATCCAATGTTTAATAAAAAGGCTGATCCAAAATTGGTTAAGGCTGTTAACAAGGCAATGGAAGAATTGAAGAAGGATGGCACAATTAAGAAGTTGAGTAATAAGTGGTTAAAGGGCGATTATGTACCTAAGGATTAGTGGAGGATTTCAATGAACTTTGATATTGGATTTATATTTCAAGTGGTAGTTAAATTAATTCCATACATCCCCATCACGATTTACATGGCGTTTGTTAGCTTAATTCTTGGCGGATTATTAGGATTAGTCATCGCACTAGTACGACACTATAAAGTGCCGGTATTATCACAGTTGTTTACCATCATGATTACCATTCTTAAAGGCGTTCCCTTGATTTTAGTTTTTTTGCTTATCTTCATGGTTACTTCCCAGAATTTTAATCGTGTGGCTAAAGCACTAGGATGGCATATGCACTATGGTGATTTACCAATGAGCCTTCTAGCAATCATTGGGTTATCCTTGATGGCAATGGTTGGTCTGAGTGAGGCATTCCGAGGTGCTTTTGAGTCAGTGAAAACTGTTCAGTTTGACGCTGCACGATCACTTGGTATGACCAACTTGCAGACAATTCGTCGTGTGTTAATACCCCAAGCATTTCCAGTCGCTTTACCAATGATTATTAATATGTTGATTAACTTAATCAAAGGTACAGCAATTGCATCATTAATTTCTGTGGTTGAAATTTTCTCAACGGCAACGCAAGCCGCTAGTTCTAACTATAAATATTTTGAAGCTTACATTGCTGCGGCAATCATTTACTGGTTAATGACAATTGTTATTGAACGAGCTGCTGTTCTATTAGAAGGACGTATGGATAAAAAGACAAGGAGGGCGTAATAATGATTGAAGTTAAGGATGTCCATAAAAGTTTCAATGATAATGAGGTCATTAAGGGCGTTAGCTTGTCTTTAAATGAGGGTGAGGTAGTGACCATTCTAGGGCCATCTGGGTCTGGAAAAACAACCTTCCTACGTTGTTTAAATTTTTTGGAAACAGCCGATTCAGGATCAATAACGGTAAATGATGAGCAAGTTACATTTGGTCAAGCAAATGCGAATGATATTCTACAGTTGCGACGACAAATGGGGATGGTATTTCAAAACTATGCGTTGTTCTTAAACAAAACTGCAAAGCAAAACATCATGGAACCCATGGTTATTGTTCATGGATTTAGTGTTAAAGAGGCTGAAGTGCGTGCCGCTGAATTATTGGAAGCTGTCGGTTTACCAGATCATGGTGATTATTACCCAGCACAATTATCAGGTGGACAAAAACAACGTATCGGTATCGCACGAGCATTGGCAGTCCACCCAGCGGTATTACTGTTTGATGAACCAACAGCGGCATTAGACCCAGAACTTGTGGGCGAAGTGCTTAAAGTCATGAAAGGGGTTAAAGATGCCGGTGTAGCCATGATTGTAGTGACACATGAAATGCAATTTGCGTACGAAGTGAGTGACCGGGTTATTTTTATGGCCGATGGCGTGATTGTGGAGGAAGGAACGCCGCAACAGATATTTGAAACACCGAAAGAAGAACGAACAAAAGCATTCTTAAACCGTTTTACAGTACAATAAGCGATTAATAATTTTAAAGGAGACTGCGTAATATGTCAGAAAAGCGTTATGAATTTGCAACACGGGTAGCAGGATTGCTCCCAAATCCTTTGCGGGAACAAGCCAAACATGTTCAAGAGGCTGATGATTATATTAAACTAACTTATGGTTATCCTAGCAATCAGGCCTTTCCTGTTGAAAAGTTGGCCAAAATTTCTGAAAAAATTTACCGTGATCACGCATTTGACTTTATGCAGTATGGTGAAACCGAAGGGATTCCGAGATTAAGAGCACAAATTAAAGAAAGATTAGCAAAATACCAGTCTTTAGATGTTGAAAATAATGATGTTTTGATTACTTCTGGTTCGACGCAAGGAATGGATTTGGTTTTTAAAATATTTGTGAATGAAGGTGATATTGTTCTAACTGAAGAACAAACATTTGTTGGCGCAGTTAATGCGATTAAATCTTACGGGGGCACGGTGCAAGGGTTACCATTTGATTTCTCGGCTGGAAGTATTGATACATCAGCCTTGAAAGCCACACTTGAAGCGGACACGGAGCATAGGATTAAAGTGTTGTACTTAATCCCAACTTTTCAAAATCCGGTTGGCACATCAATGCCACTTGAAAAACGTCAAGAAGTATATGATATTTGTCAGGCACATGAAGTCATGATTTATGAGGATGATCCATACGGTGATTTGCTGTATGCAGAAAAAACAGCCATTCCAAAAATTAAATCATTTGATCAGACGGGTAATGTCATTTACGCAGGTTCTTTTTCAAAAATATTAGCGCCAGGATCACGTTTGGGATACTTATTAGCACCAAAAGACGTATTCGATAAATTAGTTTTGATGAAACAAGTTGCCGATTCGTTTGCCAATTTATATTGGCAATATTTGGCTAGTCAGTTGATAGACGATTACGACTTTAATGAACATATTGATTACTTACGCCAGCTTTATAAGGAAAAAATGGACACAATGATTTCATCGCTAGCCCAAAAGTCTGATGATAATATGGCATTTGTTGTACCAGATGGTGGTTATTTCATATCAGTTAAACTAAATGACGATATAGAAACCGAAGCATTTTATGACGAATTGGAACAGCGCCATATCGGTGTCATTCCAGGCAATATTATGAGTGCAGCAGGTAGCGGTTATGAGCAATACTTTAGATTGAACTTTACGTTACCCACATTATCTGAAATCAAAATTGGCATTGAAAGAATTTCTGAGGCAGCAGCGGCGGCAAAACAAACTAAGTCCCCAGTAATTTGAGAGACGGGCATATGAAAATACTATTTTTTAACGTCTCAGCTGTAGAGAAAAATATTATCGATGAGTGGGCTGACACACAACTGATTTCTGTTAAAACGTTACCTGTTTCGATTGACTACGATAACATTGACTTAACTCGCAATTTTGATGCTGTTATTTTTTATCCAGGAAAATCTTTTCAAACTGATGAAAAGTTATATGCTCGATTGGCAGAGAATGGTATGAAACAAATTTCTGTCAAATCAACAGGTTATGATAATATTAATTTCGAATTTGCTGAAAAATATCACCTGACAATAACTAATGTTCCTGATTATTCGCCAGAATCTGTATCGCATTTTACAGTGATGAGCGTGCTCATGTTGTTACGTAATTTACCGCGATATCTTGATAGCCCAGAAACGACACAGCGAAAAGAGTTTATGGGAAGAGAATTAACAGAAGTGACCGTGGGCATATATGGTGCTGGCCGATTGGGTAGTCTTGTGGCTAAGACGTTGAAATTCATGGGTGCACGGGTAATGATGAATTCTCGTAGTCTGAAGCCAGAGTTAATTGGATCAGGCATAGAATTTGTTGATTTTAAACAGTTATTAGTTGAAAGCGATGTGTTGAGCATTCACGTGCCACTAAATAAACAAACTTTCCATAAATTTGACTTTGATAATCTTAGTTTAATGAAACAAAATGCCATATTAATTAACACAGCTCGAGGTGAGATAGTTGATACATCAGCACTGATAACGCACTTACAGCAAGGAAAATTTCAAGGTTTGGCACTTGATGCATTGGAAGATGAGGATACGAAAGGATTTGCAACAAATCCCTATTACCAGTCACTTCATAAATTTGAGAATGTATTGCTGACACCGCATATTGCGTATTTTACGAAGGCAGCTGTTCGTGATATTGCAATAACTGCATTAGAAAATGCACGTGATATTGTTATTGAAGGTAAATCAGAGAATACTGTTGTACAATAGGAGGTAAGCAATGAGTTTTATTGAAATTAAAGATGTACACAAGTCCTTTTACCAAAAAGAAATTTTAAAGGGTATTGATCTAACCCTGCATAAAGGTGAAGTTATTGTTATCTTGGGCCCATCAGGTTCTGGTAAAACAACTTTCTTACGCTGTTTGAATACACTTGAAAAAGCAGACAAAGGACAGATTAAGATTGATGATGTGACAAAAGATTTTACAGTAAAAGATCGTCAAAATACACGAGACCTAATTTTAAAGACAGCGATGGTTTTTCAAGGGCATGCTTTATTTGATAATATGACGGTATTGCAAAATGTTATTGAAGGTTTGATTCGTGTGAAAAAAATGGATCGCGAAGCGGCCACAAAAATTGGGTTGTCAACTTTAGACAGAGTTGGGCTATCTGACCGAGCAAATTATTATCCTGTTCAACTCTCTGGTGGGCAACAGCAGCGTGCAGGGATTGCTCGAGCAATGGCGATGCAGCCAGAACTATTATTGTTTGATGAACCAACGAGTGCTTTGGATCCTGAATTAGTAGGTGAAGTTTTATCCGCTATGAAAGAGTTGGCACAAGAAGGGCACACGATGATTGTCGTCACGCATGAAATGCAATTTGCTTATGAAGTGGCAGATCGGGTATTATACATGGAAGGTGGCGTTGTGGTAGAGCAAGGTCCACCAGAAGAAATATTTAATGCACCAAAAGATAAGCGGACTCAACAATTTTTGGCACGACTATCGGGTAAAAATTTTGGAGAGCCAGAATTGGTAAATTCATGATGCAGAATAATCAACAAAGTTTGGACAAAGTAAAAGGCGCAGTCAGTACTCAAAGCAGAGATACTGATCAGCGTCTTTTTACCAAGGATTTTATCATTCTAATGATGATTAACTTCTTGGTTATGACAGCAGTTACTACTCAAATGGGTACGCTGCCACTTTATGTAACCCATTTAGGTGGTAATTCGATTATGTCGGGATTAGTTGTCGGCATCTGGGGATTGGCTGCTCTTTGTGCGCGAATTCCAGTTGGCAAGTTACTGGACACATACGGTCGAAAAAAATTAATTTTTATTGGTTTAGCAATTTTGATGGCTGATTTTTCTATGTTGATTTTTTATAGTACAATTGCTAGTTTAATTGTTTTAAGAGCGCTACAAGGTATTGGTAATGGTACCCAATCTACGTCGGTTGCAACTATGGTAGCTGATAAGTTACCGAAGCAAAAGTTATCAATTGGTTTGGGGTATTTTAGTATATCGCAAACTTTACCGGCCGCCATTGGTCCTGCAATAGGGTTAGTTGTTGTTGAAAATTTTGGATTTCAATCACTTTTCTATTTTAGTTTGTCACTGATTTGTTTAGCGTTTGTTTTATCATTTTTCGTTAAGGATAATTATACTCATGTTGAAAAATCTAAGCATGTAGTAGATGAGAATACAGGCTTTCTCGATTTAATTCGTCTAAAAAGTGTGTGGGTGCCAAGTCTAATTGTTTTTGTGGTTTGTTTCGCAAATGCTGCTGTTACGGCGTTTTTAGTCCAATTTGGTGAGCAAAAAAATTTATCAGCGACGATTGTTGGGTTTAGCTTTACTATGCAGGCGATTATTGGTGCTTTAGTTCGTGTTTGGTTTGCGAAGTTATATCTATACTTTAGGTCTTATGTGTTAGTAATAGCCGGCATATTAATGATTGCCTCAGCCTATTTTATGATTGCTTTTGGTGCAACGGTGGAATGGTTAGTTTTAGCCGGTGCTTTGAATGGATTTGGATTTGCATTGCTTATTCCGTTGATGAATGCAGTGGTTTTGAAGAATGTTTCCTCAGCACAACGTGGTCGGGCAACGGCAATTTTTTCCTCTGGTACGGATGTCGCCTATGGCTTAGGGGCGTTTATGTGGGGTGTAGTTGCCAATTTTATCGGTTTCTTTGGAATGTATTGTCTCACGGCTACAATGGTCATTGCAACTTTGTTGTTAGTAATCGCCCATAATCGTTTGTTAAATGAATAAAAAAGAGAAGAGGGCGGTACCATGCCCGAGGTGTTGATTAAGTTGACAGTGTTCGGATTTTTCACGTACAATAGTAAAGTATCAAATTACCATTTTCGTGGTAATTTCAACATGACATGGTCGATACGTTGCTAGAAATGGAGAAGAAACATGGCAAATGAAAAACATCCTGCAGTATGGTATGAACACCTTCATACTGAAAAGTATACAGGTGCTCGACGAGGTCGTATTCACACGCCACATGGTACGTTTGAAACACCGATGTTTATGCCTGTTGGCACACAAGGTGCTGTGAAAGGCGTGGGCACGCGTGAATTAAAAGACATTGGTTCACAATTCATTTTAAGCAATACATATCATTTATGGGTACGTCCAGGAGATGAATTAATTGCTGAAGCAGGCGGTTTACATAAATATATGGGATGGGATCAGGCTATCTTGACTGATTCTGGTGGCTTTCAAGTTTTTTCATTGTCCGATGCACGTAAATTAAAAGAAGAAGGCGTAACTTTCCAGAATCATGTTAATGGTGACAGAATGTTCCTATCACCTGAAGTAGCCATGCGGATTCAAAACAACCTTGGATCTGATGTTATGATGCAGCTAGACGAAGCCATTCCTTATTTTGAAACATATGATTATATCAAGAATTCAATGCAACGCTCGCTGCGGTGGGCTGAGCGAGCCAAAGTAGCGCATAAGAAGACAGATACGCAAGCTTTATTTGGTATTGTTCAAGGAGCAGGTTTTAAAGCTTTACGAACTGAATCGGCCAATAACTTGGTGGATATGGATTTACCCGGATACGCAGTTGGCGGTCTATCAGTAGGTGAGTCTAAAGCTGAAATGAATCGGGTTCTGGACTTCACTATGCCCCTGTTACCAGAAGATAAGCCACGTTACTTGATGGGCGTGGCAGCACCAGATTCATTGATAGACGGTGTGATGCGCGGTGTTGATATGTTTGATTGTGTCTTACCAACTAGAATAGGACGCAAGGGAACGTTGATGACACGTTACGGTCGTGTTGTCATCCGAAATTCAAAATATAAGAATGATTTCACGCCATTAGATCCTGATTTGAGTTATTACTCACCAAATCCTATTCGTAAGGAACAATTTGGCAATTTAGCACAATACGATATACCAGGCTATAATCCTTTTAAAACATTAACTCGTTCTTATTTGCATCACCTATTTAATGCAAATGAATTATTAGGTGCGCAATTAGCTTCGGAACATAATTTGCGGTTCTTGTTACAATTCATGGAAGATATGCGTACTGCTATTGAAAACGATGAACTATTGGCTTTCCGTGAAACTGTTATGGAAGAATATGGATATAATAAGCCTAATGCACGATTATTCTAAGTTTGGTATAATAATAGTATTAGCAAAATGAGTAAAAGTTACCGTGAAATGGAACGCGTAGCTAAACTCGCTTAGGAAAGTAGGAGTTAGAATGTCGTTGAATTTGATTTTGCCATTAGTAATTATTGTGGCAATGTTCTGGTTTATGTCACGTCAGCAAAAGAAGCAACGTGAACAACAACAAAATATGCAAAAAAGTTTGCAAAAAGGTAGCAAAGTTGTTACAATTGGTGGTTTGCACGCAGTTGTTGATAGCGTGGATAATGCTGCAAAGACTGTTGATTTAGATGCTGAAGGTGTTATTTTAACATATGAATTATCAGCTATTCGTTCTATCAGCAATCCAGTAGATACTGAAAAGCCAACTGTGGCTGATATTACACCTGCTGATAAGGTCGAAGAAACAAGTGAAAAAATTACTGACGATGCTGAAAAGCCAGCAGATGACAAGTAATATATAGTGGCAGTATAATAAAAGGAAGCGCAAGCTTCCTTTTATTATGGAGAAAATATGAAAACAGTCACAAAAGTTATGTCGGATGGTACAAAAATTGTATATGATGAATACGGTAATGATCAGTTGAAGACTGTTTTTTTATTACATGGTAATGGTAGCTCAGCCCACTATTTTAAACGTCAATTACCCAGTTATACAGCGTACTTTCACGTTATTGCAATAGATTCTCGAGGACACGGTCGTTCCACCAATACTAAAAAATCTATTGATATGGCAGATGTGATTCGTGATATCGATGAATTGAGACGAGAGCTGTCTATCGATAAAATAATCATAGTTGGTTATAGTGATGGCGCTAATATTGCATTGAAATATGCCGTTGAAAATCAGAATCATGTTTCTAGAATGGTTTTGAACGCACCTAATGTAACAGCAGATGGTGTTTATCGTATTTTATGGTGGGGGGATGCTATTGCACGATTTGGAACTGAATTATTTTCACCAATTAGTCAGAAAGCTCGTCGCCGTCATATGCAACTACATGTCATGAGTGAACCATTGGATATTACACGGGCACAATTAAAGGTGTTAACAATACCGATATTATTTGTTATTGGGCAATTTGATATCGTTAAACGGCAACACATTGAAAGTATTTCCAAAATTATGCCGGTTGCCAAAGTTATGATTCTGCGTGGGCATGGGCATTTCGTAACCTACACAAATCCGCGGAAGTTTGCACAGTTGATTACACCATTTTTACTTGGGGGAAAGCATGAAGGGCATTAATCACGTTTTATCAAAGTTAATTATATTAGTTATTACGTTGGTGCTGATTACTCAGCTGTTCATTATGACACGAGAAATCACGTGGCATGCAATATTGTCGACAATGAATGATATTGCTTGGTGGCAAATGGTGTTGCTACTTATAGCTGGATTTTTGGTGATCATGCCAATGTTATTCAATGATCTTATTTTGCGCGAATGGCAAGGCTACGGACTAACTACGAGTGAAATGTTACAGCGTGCGTGGTTAGTTAATGTTTTTAACTTAAATGCTGGTTTTATTGGTATTTTAAGTGTATTTTTACGACGTATTTTTTATAATGATCAACCAAAACAAAAGCCGATTAAGCCGTATATACAAATGTACATACTCGGTCAAAGTGGTCTACTCTTCGCAACTGTCGTTGCTTTTGTCATTTTAATATTAGATGCCAATAAACAATTAACTGAACAATTAGTGTGGTTAGCCCTGTTTATTTTAGTGGCTATCATAGGGATAATTGTTTCCTTTAGTAAGCGGATAAATATTTGGCAAAGTTTGAACAGCACAGTTGTTGCACGTTTCATAATTAACTCAGTTATTACGCTGTCCGCTCAAGTGGGGTTGTTTATATTAATAGGTCGTATTATTGACATTGATATTGGTCCTTCAGAAATCATACTTAGTTTTATTATTTCTAGTGCAATTGCTCTGATTACCATGACACCCGGAACTTGGGGTTCGTTTGACGTTGCGATTATTATTATGTTGTCGTTTTTTGATGTAGCTCGTGTGGATAGTTTTATTTGGCTCATATTATATCGTGTTAGTTATAATTTGTTTCCTTTATTGAGCGCTGTGGCTCTTTTGTTTTTACGTATTTCTAAACGAATCAATGCTAGTTTTCGAGGTGTACCGCATTATGTTGCCCAATCAGTTGTTCACCAATTTTTGATTATTATACTCTATTTATCTGGTATGTTGCTTGTCTTAGCAGGGACGATGCCCAAAGTTGCAGAACAAATATTTGTTTTTAATCACCTACGTTCTTGGCCGGTCACATATACTTTAATCAACCAATTACCCAATATTTTATTTGGTTTTTTGATCCTAATTAGTGCACGTGGCATTGCTAATCGTGTACAACGCGCTTATGGGGCGACTATTGTTGTCTTATTGCTAGTAGCTACATACGTATTTTTCTTTTATCAGTATGTGGCACCGTTGTTTTTTATAGCCGTTATTTTGATAGCGGTGTTATTTAGTAAAAAGTCTCTGTATAGAAAGCAATTTATTCACTCTTGGGAAGAGCAGGCTGTGGATTTTCTGATTTGGGCGACGCTAATTATTAGTTATTTGGCTTTGGGCGTGGTTAATCTACCTCCAATTCATCGCCATTTTCGTCATGTTGGCAACATGCCATCCATGCATTGGTGGTACGTAGGTCTTATTATTATCAGTGTTGTCTCTGTTTCTGGTTTAGCTTTGTCTAAATTTTTGCATTCACAGCAGATCCCGCTTGGTGTGGGGTTAGATGAAGCAAGAGTGAACAAAGTTCTGACTATTGGTGATAATCACTACACTAATCTCGTTTTTCTGGGGGATAAAAGACTATATTTTTATCGAATTGATGATGAAGATGTTGTGGGTATTCAGTTTCGAATTATTAACAACAAGGCGATGGTTATGGGGGACCCTTTTGGGAACGAAAAGTACTTTGCTGCTGCGATGGAGCAATTTGTAAACGAAGCGGACGTACTTGGTTATATGCCAGTTTTTTATGAAATTAGCGAAAACATTGCCATGATGGCTCATGAATTTGGTTATGATTTTTTTAAACTTGGTGAGGAAGCATTAGTTATTCTTGATGATTTTTCGACTGCTGGTAAAAAAATGCAGAATATTCGTTCAGAAATGAATCAAGCAACGCGTGCTGGTTTCAAATTCAAGGTATTAGAACCACCATTTAAGCATGACGTGTTGCAGCAAATGCAACTAATTAGTGATGAATGGCTTGCTGGACGTGAAGAAAAAGGATATTCACTCGGATTCTTTGATGAAAATTATTTGCAGCGTGGTCCAATAGCTGTACTTGAAAAAGAAGGACAAATCGAAGCGTTTGCAACGTTAGTGACTTCATATACAGAACAACAAATGACAGTTGACTTAATGAGATTTACGCATGCTGCTCCGAATGGTGTCATGGATGTTTTATTCGTCAACGTATTTGATTATGCTAAACAGCGGCATTTTAAAATATTTAATTTAGGTATGTCACCTTTGGCTAATGTTGGCCAGCATCGTCAAAGTTTTGGACGTGAGCGCTTGGCTAATTTGGTCTATCAATTTGGTTCAAAGGTTTATTCCTTTGAAGGATTGCATCATTATAAAAATAAATTTACCAAAGTTTGGCAACCTATGTACATTGGCTACTCAAGAAAAAGTAGCATTATTGCCGTTATGTTTGGATTGCTGAAAATAGACAACAAAGGAGTGAAACATGCACCAAAAAGCGATATGAGATATACTAGAAGCAATTAAAATAGGAGGAAAAACATTTAGGATAGCGTTATAATTTGCTAAATGTTCTGATAGTTAATGGCAATGCATCAATATTTCATGGGAATGAGTCAGCTTGAACTCATTAACCGAGCTCCAGGTTTTTTTAAATACCAGCCCCATAGTGTAGCGGCACATTCATGGAAAGTAACTCAAATTGCTCAATTTTTAGCCGATGTCGAGGAACAAAATGGCGCTCAAATTAATTGGAAATCAGTTTATGAAAAAGCTTTAAATCACGATTATACAGAAAGATTTATCGGCGACATTAAAACGCCAGTGAAATATGCGACGTCAACATTGCGTTCCATGTTAGCTGATGTTGAAGAATCAATGACTGAAAACTTTATTAAAACAGAAATTCCTGAACAATTTCAAGCCGCATACACACGACGCCTAGGCGAAGGGAAAGATGACACGATTGAGGGCAAAATTTTATCTATTTCTGATAAAATTGATCTTCTCTATGAAGCATACGGTGAATTAGAAAAGTTTAACCCTGAACCCGTTTTTGTGAATATTTTTCAAAGCAGCTTGGAAGCGCTCGCCGAATTTAAAGATATGGCCAGTGTGAAGTATTTGGCAAAAGAAATATTACCAGAAGTTTTTAAAGAAGATTTTATTCATAAGGATTTATTGTTTGACCTAGCTAAAAGTTTGTTACCTGATTTTGCCGAGGTGGTTAATAATTAATATGGAAAAAAATTACATTGCGCGCATGCGTGAAAAAGTTGGGCACGAAGGCATGATATTTGTCTCTGCATTTGGCGTATTGTGGAACGACACACATGACGCAATATTACTAGAAAAACGTTGGGACTCCGATGAAGGCTGGGGCTTCCCTGGTGGTTATCTTGAGTATGGCGACTCACCAATGCAGGCTGTTACACGAGAATTTAAAGAAGAAACTAACCTTGATGTTAAAGTTACTCGTATGTTAGGGATCGCCACAAATGAGGTTAAAAAAAATTCTTGGGGTGATGCGCAAGAAACCATTGGAATTGGTTTTGAAGTTGAGCATGTTGGTGGTGAGATGTTGAAAGATGGTACTGAAACGCTTGATTTACAATTTGTGCCTGTTCATCCAGAACCTAAAATGTTCGTCCCACAAGCACAAAAAACAATGCATCTTATATTGACGCAAAACGAGATTAGTGAACAACCTTGGATGAGGGAGAAAAACGAATGAAACTTTATGTTGTACGTCATGGTCAGACCATATTTAATACATTAAACAAAGTGCAGGGATGGGCTGATACACCGCTAACCAAGAAAGGTGAAAAAGATGGCCAGGAAGCTGGGAAAAGATTAAAAAACGTAGCTTTTGACGTAGCTTTTTCTTCTGATACTTCACGTGCTATGCATACGGCAGAATATATCCTAGCTGAAAATATCCACGAGCATACTAAGCTACAAATTACACCAGAGTGGCGTGAATACTTTTTCGGTAGCTTTGAGGGTGGTAGTAATGATGTGATGTGGGGTGCTGTGGCTAAAGAATTTGGCGTAAATAAAGGCACACCAGATGCTATTGCTGCAGAAGTTCAAGACATGACAGCGATTATGAATAAAATTTACGAAGTGGATCCAGAGCATCTAGGTGAGAACGCCACACGTTTTTGGCAAAGAATAGACGCTGCATTGGAAAAACTCCTGATGACACAAAAAGCCAATGCTAATGTCTTGTTAGTTACGCACGGTCAGCTCATTGGTAATTTGGCACAGCACTATGGCCATTTTCTCGGGGCCGAAAGACCAAAAAATGGTGCTGTGGCAGTTTTCAATCTTGATGACGACGGTTTGCAAGTGGAACTTTTTAATGATGTTAACACCGTATTTTGATAAAATATGGTTAATATTTTATATTTTTTTAAGGATTAAATTTAGCCAAACAAATCGTTTAATGATAATGTTTTCATTGTTGTTTCAGAAAACATACTCGTTATTTTCTTCACAAAAATTGTATTAAACGATTGACATTTTATGGTGGAACCGGTTACAATATTATGGTAAGCGATTATCATAATTGAAGGAGATAATATGGTTAAACAAGATAGCCTGCTCACTAAAATTGCTTTTTTGGGCATTTCATTTGTCTTGACAAGTGCATACGCTATTAACGGCGCATTGCCACAAATGACAGAGGCGTTGCATATTTCATCCACCGAAGCGCAAGTGCTGGCCACTACACCTTCTATTACTGTGACTATTTTTGTTCTTTTGAGTAGCTTTATAGCTGCTAAATTAGGTGATAAAAATACAATCATTTTAGGTGTAACATTGGTCGGAATTGCTGGAATGATACCATTTTTTACCGATTCATATGTGATCATTTTAGCATCACGAACGGTGTTAGGTGCTGGATTTGGTATTTTCAACTCACTGGCAGTGTCCATGATTGCTGTGATGTACAACGGAAAAACACGTTCTTCGATGCTTGGATACCGTGCAGCTGCTGAACAAGTTGGACAAGCTGTATTAACATTGTTAGCAGGATTGTTGTTAGCGTTTGGTTGGCACGCAACATTTTTGGTATACCTAATTGCATTTCCGATTTTGTTCTTGTTCATTAAGCGGGTTCCTGATACATCAGAAATGACACCGCTTAAGACAGAAACGACGGACAGTACACAGGTAGAAGAGGTAACTCGTATTAGTCCATTGGTATTGGTACTGACATTCTTTGCTGCTTTCCTTGTTATTGATTATATGGCCATTCAACTTAGCTTTCCATTTATGGCGGCTGACTTGAAGGGCGACGGATACAATACCTCACCAATATTGTCAGCTATGCTGATTGCAGCAACAATTGGTGGTGTAACATATGGTTGGTTTATGGCAAAGTTTGGTCGTTTCACACTACAAATTGGATTAGTATTAATGGCGATTTCAAATTTCTTGGTCGCATTTTCAAATGGTAACTTTGGTATGTTGATTTTAGGGGTTTTATTAATAGGATTCCCCCTACAATTAATTTCACCATTTATTTTTAATCAATTACCAAAGTTGGCACCACTTGCACGTCAGTCATTGGTAACGTCAATCATATTAATCGGATTTAACGTTGGTGTATTCATTGAACCGATTGTAGTTGCAGCTTTTGCAAAGATGATTGGTCATGGCGGTGGTAGCGCTGCTTCTTCAGCATATGCTACTATTCCATATCTGGGTTCGGTACTTCTTATTATCGCAATTATTACAGTTATAACTAATAGAAAACAGGAGAAATAACTATGGAAATTCAAAATAAAGCAATGCTCATCACATACGCTGATTCATTGGGTAAAAACTTGAAGGATGTTCGCAAAGTCTTGAAAGAAGATATTGGTGATGCAATTGGTGGTGTTCACTTGTTGCCATTTTTCCCATCAACGGGAGACCGCGGTTTTGCACCTTCTGATTACACACGTGTTGATTCAGCATTTGGTGATTGGAGTGATGTAGAAGCATTAGGTGAAGAATATTACTTGATGTTTGATTTCATGATTAACCATATTTCACGTGAATCTGTTATGTATCAAGATTTCAAGAAGAATCATGATGAATCAAAATATAAGGATTTCTTCATTCGCTGGGAAAAGTTCTGGGCCAAGGCTGGTGAAAACCGTCCAACACAAGCCGATGTTGACTTGATTTACAAGCGTAAGGATAAGGCACCAACTCAAGAAATTACTTTTGATGATGGTACAACTGAAAACTTGTGGAACACATTTGGTGATGAACAAATTGATATCGATGTAAACTCAGCTATCGCTAAAGAATTTATCAAGACAACGCTTGAAGACATGGTGAAGCATGGAGCTAACTTGATTCGTTTGGATGCCTTTGCATACGCTGTTAAAAAAGTTGATACAAATGACTTCTTCGTTGAACCTGAAATCTGGGATACATTGAACGAGGTTCGTGAAATTTTGACACCTTTGAAGGCCGAAATTTTGCCAGAAATCCATGAACACTATTCAATTCCTAAGAAGATCAATGATCATGGTTACTTCACATATGATTTTGCTTTGCCAATGACGACACTTTATACATTGTATTCAGGTAAAACAAATCAATTGGCTAAATGGTTGAAGATGTCACCAATGAAGCAATTTACTACTTTGGATACGCACGACGGTATAGGTGTTGTTGATGCGCGTGACGTCTTGACTGATGAAGAAATTGATTATGCATCTGAAGAGTTATACAAAGTTGGTGCTAACGTGAAGAAGACTTACTCTTCTGCTTCATACAACAACTTGGATATCTACCAAATCAACTCAACATATTACTCAGCTTTGGGAAATGATGATGCTGCGTACTTGCTAAGCCGTATCTTCCAAGTGTTCGCTCCTGGTATTCCACAAATCTACTATGTTGGTTTGTTGGCCGGTGAAAATGATATTGAATTACTTGAATCTTCAAAAGAAGGTCGTAACATCAACCGTCATTACTACTCAGTTGATGAAGTTAAGGAAGAAGTTAAGCGCCCAGTTGTTGCTAAGTTGTTGAAGCTTTTGTCATGGCGTAACAACTTTGCTGCATTTGATTTGGACGGATCAATTGACGTTGAAACACCATCTGATACAACTATCAAGATTACTCGTAAGGATAAGTCTGGTGAAAATGTTGCAGTCTTGGTTGCCAACGCTGCCGATAAGACATTCACAATCACTGCAAATGGTGAAGAAATCTTAGCCAACACAGAAGCTGATAAGCAACAATTGTAATTTTAAATATATGAATGATTAAAAAATCAGTACGAAGAGTACTGGTTTTTTATGTACTTAAAAATAGTGAATAATTGGTATATTTTACATTGACAGGCAAAGTAATCTTTCCTATACTAGTTGCGTGTTAAATAGTTGAAAAATAGTATTCGATAGCGTAATATTAGTTTTTAATGTCTTGAAAGAGGAAATGAAATGCAAATTTTAAAAGAACATGCAAAGCCTTATGCTCGTGATATTATGTTTTCAATTATTGCGGTGGTGATAATGGCTGTTGCATCATTGTGGCAACCACGATTGCTTCAGCAAGTTATGAAAGCAATTATCGCTGATGATCAAAATAAGGTTGTTGCTTACGGATTTCAACTGTTATTTTTAGCTTTAATCGGATTGGTTGCTGGTGTAATTAATACAATTTTTGCCTCCAAAGTTTCACAGGCGATTGCTGCAGATATTCGTGCACACGAGTATAAAAAAATACAATCATTTTCATTTGGTAATATTGAAAAATTTTCAGCGGGTAACTTGGTTGTCCGTATGACAAATGATGTCAATCAAGTGCAGCAATTAATCATGATGATTTTACAGTCTTTGACACGCATTCCAATATTGTTTGTTGGAGCCTTTATTTTGGCATTGATTACATTGCCACGTTTATGGTGGATTGTAATTTTAATGGTTGTACTGATTTTTGTATCTTCGCAAGTGATTTTTAAACAAATGGGGAAGTTTTTCTCCAAAATTCAAACACTAATTGATAAGACGAATACGTTGGCCAAGGAAAATCTTCAGGGTGTTCGTGTTGTCAAGTCTTTTAACCAAGAAAAAAATGAAACAAACCGTTTTACGGATAATTCTAATGAGTTGACGCGTGTCAACACGACTGTTGGCTACTTATTTTCGACTATGATGCCGATGTTCATGTTAATATCTTATGTTGCCATCGGTACAGCTATTTGGTTCGTAGGTCGCGATGTTGTCAAACATCCCAATGATTTAGTTGCGATTGCTTCTTTTACTTCTTACTTAATGCAAATATTCTTTGCCATTATGATTGGTGGTATGATGGCTACCTTTGCATCTCGTGGTTTTGTCTCGCTAAGACGTATTAAAGAAATTTTAGATACGACTCCAGACTTAACGTACGCTCAAGATGCGCCTGATCGTGATTTGAATGGAAATATTTCATTCAAAAATGTTTCTTTCACCTATCCTGGAGATACTAAACCAGCTTTGAAAAACGTATCGTTTGATATCGAAGCAGGTGAGATGATCGGTATCGTTGGTGCAACTGGATCAGGTAAAACAACACTTGCCCAATTAATCCCAAGATTGTATGATCCTACTGAAGGTGTGGTAGCTGTTGGTGGTGTGGATCTCAAAGCAGTAAACGAAAAGTCGTTGCGAGCTGCGGTTTCGTTTGTTCTACAAAAGGCCATATTGTTTAGTGGTACGATTGCAGCAAATTTGCGTCAAGGTAAAAAAGACGCTAATGAAAAGGATTTCCAAAAAGCTGTTGAAATTGCACAGGCTGCGGAGTTTGTTAATCGTTATGAAGATAATTTTGACCACATTGTTGAAGAGCGTTCTGCCAATTTTTCCGGTGGTCAAAAACAACGTCTTTCTATAGCAAGAGGTGTTGTTGGTAGTCCTAAAATATTGATTTTAGATGATTCAACATCGGCTTTAGATGCTCGATCCGAAAAGCTGGTTCAAGAAGCACTTGACCAGGAATTAAAAGGAACGACAACAATTGTAATTGCTGAAAAAATCAGTTCAGTTATTCATGCCAACCGCATTTTAGTAATGGATGAGGGTAAGGTAGTAGGCATCGGTGCACATCACGAGTTGCTTGAAACTTCACCGGTCTATGCTGAAATTTATCAAACACAGAAAGCGAAAGGGGCAGAATAATGACAGATATTAAACACGCAATTAAATATTTTGCAAAGTATCTTAAGCGTTATTGGTTAGCATTGTCTTTCGTAGTTGTTGTGACAATAGCCTCAACTTATTTCCAAGTTAAAGCACCAGTGTATATGGGAAAGGCAATTACAGAATTATCGACTTATTTAGGTCAATACTTGAATCCTCAAACGCATGCTGTTGCTAGCAAAACACCTTTCTATCATGCGCTGGAAGCAATGATGATTTTCTTTACTTTAACTGCAGTAACAATGTTCATTTCTAGTTTTATATCTAGTCGTATTAGTTCAGAGGCATCAGGCCGGATGAGAATTGGTCTATTTGCTAAATTGCAACGGATGACGATTAAATATTTTGACACGCATCAAGATGGCGAAATTTTATCTTTGTTTACGTCTGATTTAGATAATATTTTTAACGCGATGAACCAGGCCATTTTCCAACTTTTATCACAATTCGCTTTGTTTGTTGGTATCATTATTATGATGTTTCAGCAGAACGTCAAATTAGCATGGGTAACTATGGCTTCAACACCAGTTGCTATTATTGTCGCCTGGTTTGTGATCAGTCGTGCTAGAAAATATATTGACACGCAGCAAGATGAAACTGGCCGCATGAATGGTTATATTAATGAGCAAATCAATGGTGAGAAGATTATTATTACGCAAGGATTGCAACAAGAATCAATTGCTAATTTTGGTCCGTATAATGAACGAGTGAAGCAAGCTACTTTTAAAGGACAGATGTATTCTGGTATGCTGTTTCCTCTAATGCAAGGCTTGTCATTGTTGAACTTAGCTATTGTGATTTTCTTTGGGTCATGGTTAATTGTTCATGACGGTATGGATAAGTCGGTTGGTTTGGGATTAATTGTGGTGTTTGTTAACTATTCACAACAGTATTACCAACCAATCACACAAATTACATCTATTTATAATATGTTGCAGTTAGCTGTTACTGGTGCAAGACGCTTGAGCGATGTCCATGAACAAGCTGAAGAAGTTAACCCCGAAAGTGGTCAGAAATTAACTAATTTAAAGTCGGGTGTTACCCTAGAAAATATTCACTTTGGATACAATGATGACAAAGAAATTCTTCACGGTGTTTCAATTGACGTTAAAAAAGGGGAAATGATAGCCCTTGTTGGTCCGACCGGCTCAGGAAAGACAACGGTCATGAACTTATTGAATCGATTTTATGATGTGACTGAAGGATCCGTAAAGTTTGATGGCACCGACGTTCGTAAGTTAGACTTGAAGTCTTTACGTGATCATGTTGGCATTGTGTTACAGGAATCAGTATTATTTAGTGGTACTGTCGCAGATAATATTAAATTTGGTGAGCCAGATGCTACCGAAGAAGAAATGATTGATGCTGCCAAGCAGGCGAACATCCATGACTTTATTATGACACTTCCAGAAGGTTATCAGACCAAAGTAGATGACGAAAATTCGGTCTTTTCAACAGGTCAAAAACAATTATTATCAATCGCCCGCACAATTTTGACTAATCCGGATTTCTTAATATTAGATGAAGCAACATCTAATGTAGATACGGTGACAGAGGCAAAAATCCAAGCGGCGATGGATAATGTTATTGCTGGACGTACGAGTTTTGTTATTGCGCACCGATTGAAAACAATACTGGGTGCTGATAAAATTGTTGTTCTTAAAGATGGTCGAGTTATTGAAAAGGGCTCGCATCAAGAATTAGTTGCTGAAGGCGGATTTTATTCAGAATTGTACCATAATCAAATGGTATTTGATTAACATAGTAAAAATCAACAAATAGTTTGAAGTCCTGTGTTATAAAGGATGGAAAATAATTTGTTGTTTTTTTTTAGTGAAGAACAATTGCATCAGTATTCGACCATTTTTACGTAAAATGTTATAATAGCAGTATTGCTTTTATAGAAAATTTGTATATTTTTGAACATTGGAGAAAACAATGAACATTGGTTTGTTTACGGACACGTACTTTCCACAAGTCAGTGGAGTTGCGACTTCGATTAAGACACTTAAAGAAGCACTTGAAAGTCAGGGGCACGAAGTTTATATTTTTACATCTACTGACCCCAAGGTACCTAAAAATAAATTTGAATCGCATATTTATCGTTTTTCAAGCCTCCCATATCTTGGATTTAAAGATCGTCGACTAGCATTTCGTGGCTTGATTCAAGCTGTTGAAATTGCCAAATCTGTACAACTCGACATTGTACATACCCAAACAGAATTCTCTTTAGGTTTAATGGGTAAATTTGTGGCGCGACAGTTAAAAATTCCTGCTGTCCACACCTATCATACGATGTATGAAGACTACACCCATTATTTTGCTAAGGGGATGTTGATTGGACCGCATGGTGTGGGGCGTATTATGAAGGGATATATGGTTAGTATGGCAGGTGTTATTGCGCCGTCAAATCTCGTTCAAGATACGCTTCGTCGTTACGGTGTGACCGTGCCTATGAGAGTTATTCCGACAGGTGTTTGTTTACCAGAGCATGGTACGAAACAAACTAACTTACGAGAAAAGTATCACTTTTCTGAATTGCAGCCTATTGTTCTGTCGCTGGGACGCTTAGCGTTTGAAAAGAATATTAGTGTGACAATTTCCGTATTTTCTGAAGTATTACAGACAATACCCGAAGCACGTTTAGTAATTGCTGGTGATGGTCCAGCACGTAAATCTTTAGAAGAGCAGGTCGAAGAACTAGCGCTTGAAGACAAAATAATATTCACAGGGATGGTCAATCATGATGACATCTTTGATTATTATAAGATGTCGAATGTGTTTGTAAGTTCTTCAGATACTGAAACTCAAGGATTAACATTTATTGAGGCGATGGCAGCAGATAGACCATTTGTGGCTATACATTCACCTTACTTAGATAATTTAGTTGATAATGAAGCTATTGGTACGTTGGTGAGCGATTATGATGAACTACTAGCAGGTATCACAAAATATCTTAAACGACCAAATACAGAAGAAGATATTGCCTATCGGCATAAAAAAATGAAAGACGTGGATGCAAACACCTTTGCAACACGTGTTTTAGCATTTTATGATGATATTTTGGCCAGTTATCATGCTAGCGACGTGGAAGATGAGTATCCCAATGATGAAGAGGTGGGATATATGAAACGTATCTTACGTAATCCATTCAGGAGAAATTAATTGAAAGTTTTACTTTATTTTGAAAATCAAAATTTAATAGCTAAGTCTGGTATTGGACGTGCGTTAAAGTTACAAAAAGAAGCCTTATCTTACACAGATGTTGAAGTAACTACTGATACCCAGTCCCTTGATTACGATGTACTGCATATTAATACATACGGTGTGAATAGCCATCATATGGTCAATAAGGCACATAAATTGGGTAAAAAAGTTGTTTACCACGGTCATTCAACTTATGAAGATTTTCGGAATTCCTTTACTGGTTCTAATACCATTGCCCCGTTATTTAAACGATACTTAGTATCGCTTTATAGTAAGTCTGATGCGATTATTACGCCAACACCTTATTCGAAGCAGTTACTACGTGGATACCGTTTAAATCAACCAATTATTCCTATTTCTAATGGTATTCCCCTAGAAAAATATCAGCATGATGATGATAAAATAAAAAAGTTTCGTGAATACTTTGACTTGGCAGATGATCAAAAAGTGATTATGAGCGTGGGGCTTTTCTTTGAGCGAAAAGGTATTTTAGACTTCGTTGAACTAGCAAAAAGGCATCCTGAGCATGTTTTTATTTGGTTTGGCTACACTGATTTACGATTAGTACCTAATAAGATAAGTCGTTTGATAAAAGGTAATCATCCACGAAATTTAATTTTTCCTGGATATATTACTGGGGATGTCATTCGTGGTGCTTTTCAAGGTGCAGATTTGTTTTTGTATCCTTCTTACGAAGAAACGGAAGGCATTGTGGTACTAGAAGCTTTAGCTTCCAAGCAAAAGGTTTTGGTTCGTGACATTCCAGTATATAAAAAATGGTTACAGGATGGGGTAAATAGCTATAAAGCCCGTGATTTAGATGAGTTTGAAATCAAAATGCAAAAAATTTTAACTGGGGAATCACCAAATTTAAGTGAATCAGGCTATAAATTAGCTCAAACACGTGACCTACCTGAAATTGGAAAACAATTACAGGCGGTATATAAAATGGTGTTAGAAGGGTGAGTAATCGCGATGTTCAAACGTGATAGAGTATCAATGATTATCGTTGTTGTTCTGACGGCTATTGTCGTTTATTTTTTGACAAAAGAATTAAGTGGTAAAGGACACCAACTGTCCGTGGCGTTGGAAAATCTGGATTGGCATTGGTTACTGTTTGGCCTGTTCACGATGATTATATCAATTTTCCTTGAGGCGGCTGCTACAAGGGCCTTATTGAGCAAAGAAGATCGGCGCCATACCTCGGTTTTGTCCTTATTAAGAGTTCCGCTACTAAACTTATTGGGAACAGGAGTCACGCCATTTGCTACTGGAGGCCAGCCGGCACAACTATATGGTTTATCGCGATCTGGAGTAGAAACTGGGCGGGCGATGTCTGTTATTCTCATGAAGTTTTTAGTCTATCAAATTGTTGTTGTGGTATTCTTTATAATAGGCTATGTCTCTGCCGAACACTTTATTTATCAACAGGTTAATCCCACTTTCGCAACATTCATCCCCTTTGCCATAGCGATTCATGCTGTAGTAATTATTGGTATTATATTGGTTATGTTTTGGCCATCGTTAACATTACGCTTGGTCGATTTAGTGGCAATAGTTGTAAAAAAAATGATGCGTCGCGAGCGTTTTGAGCGATTAATTGCGAATGTTAAGCAAAAGATTGATAATTTTCATACCGAATCACGTCGCGTAATTAGCAGTTGGCAATCATTGGTTGGCGCCACTTTTTTTACGTCATTACAACTGATTACGTTCTATATGATACCTTATTTTGTCATACGTGCTTTCGGCTATCAGTCTGTCAATCCGTGGCTGATTGTAACGATGAATATTATGATTGTTATGGTGATTTCCTTGTTCCCAATCCCAGGTGGTGTTGGTGGTGCAGAGCTTAGCTTTCAATTATTGTTCTCACCTTTTGTTAAAAATCCAGCAACATTGATTCTCGTTATCTTACTTTGGCGATTTATTACTTATTATTTTGGTATCTTTGCAGGGATAATTGCTTACCTTATTCCTGCTCACCATGATAGGAGGAGTGACAATGCTTGACAACAAATACAATACGAGTGATTTGAAACAAATTTTATGTCGGTTACGTGCTATGATTGATTCAACAGATGGCAGCGTGCAAACGCGTCGATTTGATGCTTTTGGCATTGAAGCTTTACAGGTTACGTATGATCAATTGACAAGGATCTGGACAGTTCAGGAACATCGTGAAATTCGACAGTTTCAGTTTGATGATATTGATTTAGTTGCAATTGAAATTTATGATGTTTTACATGATTTCAAACTAATTTATTAGGAGGGTGCCCAACACATGCTATTAGGATGTTATCGGGCACGTTTATAACAAATGATAAGTTTATTAAAACGAATCTCAAATCCCAGAAACCTCTGGCACCAAGTTAAACGAACTATGGATACATCGGCGCCAATAGTTTGGTTTTTCATATTAAACGTCGTTCTTGTGTGGTTGAAGACGTATGCTGAATACCACATGAACTTTAATTTGGGTGTGGAAGGATCAACGCAGCAATTTTTGCTATTTTTGAATCCCATCCCGACGGCTATTATATTTTTAAGTATTTCCTTGTATTTTCGTGGCGTAACCAGTTATTGGTTGGCAATTATTTTTAATTTGATTCAGTCAATATGGTTATTTGCGAATATGCTATACTACAGAGAATTTTCAGATTTCTTATCCATGGGTATTTTGGGTTCGGGTAGTTCAACTGGAACAAATCTTGGTAAATCAATTGCGGCAATTATTCATTGGACGGATTATCTTGTCTTTATCGATATTGTGATCTTAATCTTGCTAGTGGTTTTCAAGCAATTAACGATTGATCATAAAGGCGTTCAAAAAAAATTTGCTATTTTAACGACGCTTTTTGGTGTCATCTTGATGTTAGTAGATTACGGCATCGCATCAACGGATCGTTCAGGTTTGTTGACCCGTTCGTTTGATAATAATTACATTGTTAAATATTTAGGATTGAATGAATATGCTGTATTTAACGCTGTACAAACTTATAATCAAACTGAAAGCCGGAAGCGAGCAAAGCCATCCGATTTAGCTAAAGTAAAAAAGTTTGTTGCTACGCAAAAACTGCCTGCCAATATTCAGTATTATGGTACGCAAAAAGGTAAGAACGTCTTTATGATTCATTTGGAATCATTTCAGCAGTTCTTAATAGATTATAAAGTTGATGGGCAGGAAGTCACACCCAACCTGAACCAGTTCTATCATGACCAAAACACACTAAGTTTCGATAACTTCTATAACCAAGTTGGTCAAGGGAAGACATCTGATGCGGAGATGATGCAAGAAAACTCACTATATGGTTTGGCTACAGGTTCTGCTATGGTCAAGTATGGTACGAGTAATACGTTTGAGTCATTACCAGCTATCTTAGGACAAAGAGGCTATACAACTGCTGCCTTTCACGGGGATGTTGCAAGTTTTTGGAATCGTGATAATACCTATAAATCATTTGGCTATAATTACTTTTTCTCTAAAGCTTATTATGCTAATGCAAACAAAGCAAACTATAACATTGGTTATGGGATGAAAGATAAAATTTTTCTGCGAGATAGTGCGAAGTATATTGAACAGCTCCCACAACCATTTTATGCGAAGTTAATAACCGTAACAAATCATTATCCATATGATTTGGATAAACAAAATATCAGTTTCCCAGCAACAAAAACTGGAGACAAAACTGTTGATGGTTATGTTCAAACTGCTCACTATTTGGATCAGGCATTCGCTGAGCTGATGAGTTATCTCAAAAAAGCTGGGTTGTATGACAATTCTGTATTTGTGCTGTATGGTGATCACTATGGAATTTCTGAAAATCATCAGGATGCTATTGCACAGCTACTTGGTAAAGATAAAATTACTAACAATGATTTAGCTACTTTCCAAAAAGTGCCATTCATGATTCATGCGACAGGGCTAAAAGGTGGTATTGACCATACATATGGTGGTGAAATTGATATGTTGCCAACTTTAATGGATGTGCTTGGCATCCCAGATAATAATATGACAATGTTTGGACAAGATATGCTATCCTCGAAGTACGATGGTAAAGTAGTTTTCCGTGATGGTGATTGGATAACGCCAACGTATACGAAATACAATAACCAGTATTTTAATACTACAACTGGTGATCAAGTTACGCTCAAATCAGATAAAAAGTTGCAAAAAGTGGCAAAACAAATGTCCGCTTATGCAACCAAAGTTTTGGGTTACTCCGATGCAGTTATTACAGGCGACTTATTGCGCTTTGATACTTCAAATTCTGATTTTAATCTTATTAACAAAAAGAATTATAATTATAAAAAAACAGAGGGACTGGCTTCGCTTAAAAAAGCACTCAAGTCTAATCCTTCGAGTGTATTAGCCAAGAACAAAGGCAAATCAACACTTAGCGACTATGTCACAGATGCACCGGAATTAAAAACAGATTCTGATGACGATGACAAGTAGTCACAAAAAACGAACAAAACGCTCATGTAGAACGTTTGTTCGTTTTTTGTTATAATGGGATGATAGTGTATTAATTGTGAAATAATACTGAGCAGATTTATGAAAAGAGAACGTCAATGATAGAGCGACAGATAGAACATGAATTTGAAATTAAGTCTAAATATGAACCAACCGGTGACCAGCCAAAAGCCATTGAAAAACTAGTTGGTGGAATCAACAATCATGTTAAAGAACAGATATTACTCGGAGCTACGGGAACAGGTAAAACATTTACCATTTCAAATGTCATTAAGGAAGTAAAAAAGCCAACGTTGGTTTTAAGTCACAATAAGACTTTAGCTGGGCAGTTATATGGTGAGCTAAAAGAATTTTTTCCTAACAATGCAGTAGAATATTTTGTCTCTTACTATGATTATTATCAGCCTGAAGCTTATGTCCCAAGTTCTGATACGTTTATTGAAAAAGATTCAGCTGTGAATGATGAAATCGATAAACTACGAAACTCCGCGACTAGTTCGTTACTTGAACGTAATGATGTCATTGTAGTTGCTTCCGTCAGTTCTATTTTTGGTTTAGGAGATCCGCACCAATATAAGGATCATGTTATCAGTTTGCGTGTTGGATATGAATATGAGCGTGATCAATTAATGCGTGATTTGATTGATGTGCAGTTTACTCGTAATGACATTGATTTTCATCGTGGAACGTTTCGTGTTCGTGGTGACGTGATCGAAATTTTTCCTGCCTCCCAAGATGAAATGGCTTTGCGAATTGAATTTTTTGGTGATGAAATTGATCGTATCCGAGAAATTAATTCTTTGACAGGAGAAACAATAGCAGAACGTGACCATGTAGCTATTTTTCCAGCAAAACATTTTATGACCGATGACGACCAAATGCAAGTGGCATTGGACGGTATCCGTCAAGAAATGAACACTCAGGTTGAGCTATTCAAAAAAGAAGGTAAGTTATTAGAGGCGCAGCGTATTAAACAACGTACAGAGTATGATTTGGCGATGCTCGAAGAAATGGGATTTGTTGGCGGCATTGAAAACTACTCACGTTGGATGGATGGTCGTCAAGCGGGTGAACCACCATTTACATTGATTGACTTTTTTCCAGATGATTTTTTGATTGTTATTGATGAAAGTCATGTTACCATGCCACAAATTCGCGGTATGTTTAATGGGGATAAAGCTAGAAAAGAAACGTTGGTTAACTATGGCTTTCGTTTGCCAAGCGCATTAGACAATCGGCCATTAAAACTTCCTGAATTCGAAAAACACGTTAACCAGATTATTTATATGTCAGCGACACCTGGTGATTATGAAAATGAGCGTGTCGATTCAAAACACGTTATTCAACAAATTATTCGACCAACGGGGTTGCTTGATCCAGAAGTTGAAGTGCGACCTGTTATGGGACAAATTGATGACTTGGTCGGGGAAATAACGAAGCGATCGGAGCGTGATGAACGTGTGTTTATCACAACGTTAACCAAACGTATGGCTGAGGACCTAACTGATTATTTGAAGGATTTGGGAATAAAAGTAGCTTATTTGCACGCGGATATCAAAACACTTGAACGTACGGAAATTATCCGTGATTTACGCTTGGGTAAATATGATGTTTTAATTGGTATTAACTTATTGCGTGAGGGGATTGATGTTCCTGAAGTATCCTTAGTAGCTATATTGGATGCTGATAAAGAAGGATTTTTGCGTAATCCACGTTCATTAATCCAAACTATTGGCCGTGCCGCACGTAATGAAAATGGACACGTTATCATGTATGCGGATAAGATGACTAGATCCATGCTTGAAGCTATTGATGAAACAGCCCGCAGGCGAGAAATTCAGATGCAATATAATACGCAACATGGTATTACACCGAAAACAATTAAGAAAGATATTCGTGACCTGATATCTGTCACACATGCTGCTACTGAAGAAAAAGTTGTTGATTTGACAAAGGTGGCGTTTAACGACTTACCTAAAGATGAGCAACAGTCTATTGTGGATAATATGACGAGTCAAATGAAGGCGGCTGCTAAGGCACTTGACTTTGAAGAGGCAGCTCAGTTACGCGATACGGTAATGGAATTAAAAACACGTGCTAATCTTTAATTGAACTGATATAAACGAAAAAGAGAAAATAATGGCAAAAGATCATATCGAAATACGCGGTGCTCGCGCTCATAATTTAAAAAATATTGATGTAAATATTCCTAAAAATCAACTCACAGTCGTTACTGGTCTATCTGGATCAGGTAAATCATCATTAGCTTTTGATACCCTATACGCAGAGGGGCAAAGGCGCTACGTGGAAAGTTTAAGTTCTTATGCACGCCAATTTTTAGGTCAAATGGACAAACCAGATGTCGATTCTATTGATGGTTTATCACCTGCTATTTCTATCGACCAAAAAACAACATCTAATAATCCACGCTCAACCGTTGGTACAGTGACTGAAATCAATGATTACTTCCGTTTACTATACGCACGTGTTGGGCGACCGGATGATCCAAAAGATGGTACAAAAATTATGTATACAATCGATCAAATGGTTGAATATACATTGAATAACCTGCCTGAGGGTACAAGATTACAAGTATTTGCACCAATCATTAGAGGAAAACGTGGATCGCATGAAACAGCATTTGACCATATGCGCAAACAGGGATATATTCGAGCTCGTGTAGATGGAGATATTATTGAGATTGATTCACAGCAGTTGAGTCTTAATAAAAACAAGCCTCACGACATTGACGTTATGATCGATCGAATTGTTTTACGTGGCAATTCTCGGTCACGTCTATTTGACTCGATTGAAGCAGCTGTTCGTTTGAATGACGGCCAAGTTGAACTTGATGTGGTAACTCGTGATGATGAAAATCCAGTTGCACCATTAAAGTTTTCTGACCACTATCTTGGAGAGTTGAAGGATTTTCGTGCAGGGCGATTAGAACCGCGCTTGTTCAGTTTCAATGCACCATTAGGAGCTTGTGAGTTTTGTCAAGGTTTGGGTGTCACGCGCGAAGTGGATATTGATTTAGTAATTCCGGACGATGCGAAAACCTTGAATGAGGGAGCTATTCTGCCATGGAATCCAATATCATCCAATTATTATCCGGAAATGTTGCGTCAATTTGCTGAGCAATTTGCTATTGACATGGACACACCATTTAATAAACTTCCTAAAAAACAACAAGATTTAATTCTGAATGGTTCTGATGAAAAGGATTTTCACTTCCATTATAAAAATGATTTTGGCGGGGTTCGTGATGTTGATATCCCCTTTGAGGGAGTAATAAATAACATTGCTCGCCGTTTCACGGAAACAAATTCAGATTTCACGCGCGAGCAAATGACTCATTATATGACAGAATTAAAGTGTAAAGCCTGTGGCGGTTATCGCCTAAACAAGGCCGCACTTTCAGTCAAAATTAATGGCAAACATATTGGTGAGGTGTCGGAGTTACCGGTTGATCAAGAATTGGCATTTTTTAATAGTGTTTCCTTGGGACAACAGGATAGTGAGATTGCCTCGCCTATTATCAAAGAAATTAAGGATCGTCTTGGCTTCCTACAAAGCGTAGGTTTAAAGTATTTAACACTTTCTCGTTCAGCACGAACGCTTTCTGGCGGAGAATCTCAGCGAATTCGTTTGGCTACTCAGATTGGATCTAATTTATCAGGAGTTCTTTATGTTTTAGATGAACCTTCCATTGGTTTGCACCAGCGTGACAATGATATGTTGCTAGAGTCAATGCATCGTATGCGTGACTTAGGAAATACCTTAGTTGTTGTCGAGCACGATGAAGATACAATGCGTGCGGCTGATTATTTGATAGATGTCGGCCCGGGTGCTGGTGCTTTGGGCGGTACTATTGTGGCTAGTGGCACGCCAGCTGAAGTTGAAGCCAACAAAAGCTCATTAACTGGACAATATTTATCTGGGAAAAAATTTATTGCAATACCTGCCAAGCGCCGAAAAGGGAATGGCAACTGGATTACGGTGAAAGGCGCCAAAGAAAATAACTTAAAAAACATTACTGCAAAGATACCTCTAGGAAAGTTTGTTGCGGTAACAGGTGTTTCAGGTTCTGGTAAATCAACATTAGTCAATACAGTGTTGAAGCGAGCTTTGAAGCAAAAACTAAATAATAACTCTGAAAAACCAGGTGCGTATCGATCGATTGAGGGCACTGAAAATATAGAACAAATAGTTGATATTGATCAATCACCAATTGGACGTACACCACGTTCTAATCCTGCGACCTATACAGGTGTATTCGATGATATTCGTGATTTGTTTTCACAAACAAATGAAGCTAAAATGCGTGGATACAACAAAGGACGCTTTTCATTTAACACAAAAGGTGGTCGTTGTGAGAATTGTCGTGGCGATGGTGTGATCAAAATAGAAATGAATTTCTTGCCTGATGTGTATGTAGCCTGTGAAGTTTGTGGTGGTACTCGTTATAATTCAGAAACGTTGGAAGTTACCTATAAAGGCAAAAATATATCACAAGTCTTAGACATGACTGCTTCAGAGGCACTTGAATTTTTCACGCCTATTCCAAAAATTGCTAAAAAGCTACAAACGATTAATGATGTGGGCTTGGGTTACGTAAAACTAGGGCAATCTGCAACGACCTTGTCAGGTGGTGAAGCCCAACGTATGAAATTGGCATCGGAACTTCATCGACGCACTAATGGTAAAACAATTTATATTCTGGATGAACCAACTACTGGTTTACATACTGACGACATTGCTCGCTTGCTAGAAGTGCTGGAACGGCTAGTAGATGCTGGCAATACTATTGTAGTTATTGAGCATAACTTGGATGTGATTAAGTCAGCTGATTGGATAATTGACATGGGTCCAGAAGGCGGCGCTGGTGGTGGAAAAGTTTTGGTCGCCGGCACACCTGAAAAGGTGATGAAAACGGCAGGATCTTATACCGGTAAGTACTTGAAAGAAGTAATTGAGCGCGATTTGTCACGAGCTTAAACAAGAAATCTCTCAAGCAACGACTAAAACCACCTAGCAATTTGTTGGGTGGTTTTGTGTTAAAATGAATGTAAGTATATGGAAGGTTAACTATTATATGAAACCCAAAATCGTCATTATTGGTGGTGGTTCGGGTCTACCTGTAATTATCAAGCCGCTTGTGAAACAAGAAGTTGATTTATCAGCAATTGTGACAGTGGCTGACGATGGTGGATCAAGTGGACTACTACGAAACTACATTAATATAGTACCTCCCGGAGATATTAGAAATATCCTCGTAGCAATGGCAGATACGGACGCGGAATTTTTAAAGGTTATGCAGTATCGTTTTGATGCAAAAGATGATTTTTTTGCCAAGCACGCTGTTGGAAATCTAATTATCGCTGCGATGACTGAAATGCATGGAAATATTTTTGATGCGGTGCAATATCTAGCTAATTTTATGCATGTTCAAGGGCATATTTATCCTGTTTCTAACGAGCCTCTAGTGCTACATGCTGAATTTAAGAATGGCAACACAGTTGCTGGAGAAGCTGAAATAACACATGCACATCAAACAATAGACCATGTTTGGGTAACAGGTGATGAACCGGGTGAAGAGCCTAAAGCTGCTCCAGAGGTTGTTGAAGCGATTTTGAGTGCGGACTTAATTGTCTATGGTCCCGGAAGTCTGTTTACATCAATTTTACCTAATGTAGTTGTGCCTGAAGTCCGTGAGGCATTACAGCTCACTAAAGCCAAGCAAGTTTACATTGCCAACATTATGACTCAAAAGGGCGAAACTGATGCTTATACAGATGCACAACATCTCCTTGCTTTAAATGCACATATTGGCATGCAAGCAATTGACTATGTCATTTCAAATAGTGAAAAGGTTCCTGATGATTTTGTCGACTTTCAAAAGTGGAATGAGGTTTCTAATCAGGTGAAGCTTGACGAGCAGGCAGTTGTGGTTCAAGGAGCAACTCAAATTTCAGGTGATTTTTTGCAGTTACGTGACGCTGGTGCATTTCATGATGGTCAAAAAATTACTGAAGAATTATTGAAAATTTTGGAGCAGTGCTAAATGTCATATGCAGCAGATGTAAAAAAAGAGCTGACTGGTTTGATTGTTCATGCCGGAAATGCAAAAGCTGAGTTGGCAGCTTTAATGAGAATGAACGGGGTTAGTACCCTTGGTTTTGATCAAACAATTCGGGTACAAACTGAAAACGCTGCCATTGCCCGTCGAATTTATACACTCTTAAAAGAAACTTACGTTGAAGTTGAAGTTGAAGTCAGCGTAACAGATCACAATCATTTATCACAACACAAATCCTATGGGGTATTACTAAAAACTAAGATTGATGAGGTACTGGATGATTTAGGTATTGATCCATTTGGCTTACATCCAGAAGTACCTCCGCGTATGCTAAATCAAGTTGACAAACGGCGTTCTTTTTTACGCGGTGCTTTTTTGGCTGCTGGATCAGTTAATTCACCAGAACGAGCTAACTATCATTTGGAAATTTATACGACCCACGAAGAACTAGCTGAGCAATTGATGATAATGATGCAAGAATTTGATTTGCCATCAAAAATTTCTGAGCGAGGTAATGGTTTTATTGTCTATTTGAAACGCGCAGAAAAAATCGTGGACTTTTTGCAAACAATTGGTGCGACTCAATCTATGCTCAAGTTTGAGGATATTCGTATGATGCGTGATATGCGTAATTCAGTTAATCGCCTGGTCAATGCTGAAACAGCAAACATGCAAAAAACAGCAATCGCAGCTAATAAACAAGTTAGTCAGATTAATTTAATTATTGATACATTGGGTAGTCTAGACATATTACCAAAAAAACTGCGTGACATCGCGAAGGCAAGATTAGAATATCCTGATGAAACGTTGGCAGAATTAGGTGAAGTACTAGATATTAGTAAATCAGGTGCTAACCATCGCATGCGTAAATTAACACAACTGGCAACAATGATTGAGCAAGGTATAGACTATGATTTAACAAAGTTGTAAAACTTTTTAGCACTCTCGTCTCTAATGTGCTAAAATATATATAAGTTAATTATTAAATTAACCACTCTAAGATATGAGGTAAAATATATGTGGCCAGGAGTTATTGAACAAACTGCCAATGGACGTGAAAATTATGATTTACCATCACGTTTGTTAAAAGATCGTATTATTTTGGTACAGGGCGAAATTGAAGATAGTATGGCAACATCAATCGTTGCGCAATTGCTATTCTTAGAAGCTCAAGATCCAACAAAAGAAATTTCTATGTATATCAATTCACCCGGAGGATCGGTGACAGCTGGATTATCAATCACTGATACAATGAATTTCATTAAGGCACCAGTAACAACTATTGTAATGGGCCTAGCGGCATCAATGGGAACAATCATTGCTGCATCCGGTGAAAAAGGGCATCGTTTTATGTTGCCAAATGCTGAATACCTCATCCACCAACCAATGGGCGGTGCTGCCGGTGGAACACAGCAAACTGACATGGCAATCATTGCAGAACAATTGACGAAGACACGTGCCAAGTTGAACAAAATTTTAGCTGATGCTTCAGGTAAGGATTTGAAGGTAATTGGCCGCGACACTGAACGTGATAATTGGATGAGTGCTGAAGAAACATTGGAATATGGTTTCATTGATGGTATTTTAACAAAATCAGGTGAAAAACCAGCAACAAAGTAATACGCAATACATGAAAAAAACACCATATCAAGGTTTTATTACCTTGGTGCGGTGTTTTTGTATACTACTTATTATCTAAAACGATTTAAATTTTCGACGCTTGAAACATGATAACCTTTCTTTTCTAAGCGTTTGATAAGTTTTTCCAATTGCTCGCTATCTTCTTGCAAGGGAAGCGTGAAGAGAACAGTTAAGGGTTTAAGCTCAGATTGAATGGTAAGTAGTGATTCAATATTTGAATAGCGTGTGATGATTTTAGAAATTTTGCTCAAATCCCCTTGAGTGTTATGTGTTGAAATAGCTATGGCAACACCCCCAGAACGGACTGACCAACTTTGTGACAATAAGTCCATTAAAGCATCGTGCGTAAAAATACCATAAAACTGATGATTTTCATCTAAGACAGCAATAAATGGTAAATCTCTAATCGCAAAAAAAACTTCATAAAATTTACTATTCGTGTAAATAAATTTTGTTGAGTTGCGCATAATGGCTGTTGCAGGTAAGTTCATATTCCCGTTTTTTGCAACGTGTTCAAAAACGTGTTGTTTATAGACATTACCACGAAAAAGCTTGCCTGATTCGTCAAGAATAGGCATGGTGCGTGTGTGTGCGTTTTCTGGGTCATTAAAAATATCGTACACTTCTTGAATTGTTGCATTTTCGGTTACGGTTGTTAACTCCGATTTAGGGATTACCAAAGATTTTTGAAACATTATCCTGTCCTAATCTAATTTTTTTATCATTAAATAGCCATACAATATGATAACACAAAATTGTAGTGTGTGCGTGGTATACTGAAGGTTAGATTATTTTAGAATGCTTTATGAGGAATAGAAACGTGAAATTTATATTTGGACTTGGAAATATTGGTGCAGAATACGACCAAACACGCCACAACATTGGCTTTATGGCTGTTGATGCTTTTGCGACAGCAAATCATATGTCATTTTCTCCAAGTAAGCAATTTGCTTTGGTTGCTAAGACAATCATAGGCGGAGAATCAGTCATGTTGGTTAAGCCAACAACATACATGAACGATTCTGGTAAAGCCGTTCGAGCCATTCTGGACTATTACGACGGAGATGTTGATGATGTATTAGTATTGGTTGATGATATGGATCTACCATTTGGTAAAATGCGTTTTCGTGCGAAAGGATCGGCGGGTGGTCATAATGGCTTAAAAAGCATCATGACGCATACTGGTTCCCAGACATTTCTGCGTTTGAAATTTGGACTAGGGCATCCTGTTCATGAGCAAAATGTAGTTGTTAATTATGTTTTAGGAAAATTTACTGCAGCAGAAAAACCAGACATAGACGCAATGTTGGACCGTAGTACGCAAGCGATAGCGGATTGGATTCAAGGTGCCACAGCACCTGAACTAAGTAATCGATATAATGGATAAATGACATTAATAGACTTTTTAAGTGACACAGTAACAATTAAAAAACTTAACGAACAGGCAACTGTGGGCTCAGCACAGTTGCTTTTAGGCGTGAATGGCACCGCTCGTGCGGCTAGTATTGCTGCCTTATACCGTAAAAATCCCCGACCAATGTTGATTATATCTGACACGCAAGTGCATGCTGATCAATTTTTCGATGATCTGTCATCTTTGCTTGAAGATCTGGTCTACAACTTTCCAGCAGAAGAGTCTATTGCCACAGAAATGGCAATTAGTTCTTCTGAATTACGACTACAACGCGTACAAACATTACTTGCCTTAAAAACAGAAAAACCTATTATTGTGGTTACAAGTTTGGCAGGTGCAGAACGTTTGGTACCTAAAAAGCAGTCACTGGAACAAGCACATTTACATGTTAAAGTTGGGGATGCTTACAATTTGAATGTCATTAAAAACACTTTAATGATGATGGGATATACACCAACTAAATTAGTTCAAACACCAGGTGAATTCGCACATCGAGGATCAATTGTTGATGTTTATCCAATTACCTTTGATGATCCTATTCGACTTGACTTTTTTGATGATGAATTGGACCAATTAAAGAGCTTTGATGTTGCGACCCAAAAAAGTACCACTAGTTTTGACGAAATCAATATTGAACCGGCGACAGATTTTATCGTATCAGAGCATCAGTATGACCAGGCTAAGTTAGCGATTGAAAGCGCTTTTAGCGATTACCGCACCAATCTAAGCGGGGTTGATAAAAAGCATGCCACGGATGGCTTTGCTCCCACACAGTATATGTTGAACGAACGAGAACGAGGTAGTGTGTTAGTGCCATATGCTCCTTTTTTCTTTGATGGCCAGACAACCCTACTTGACTATTTTCCAACTGATTCGTTAATCATCATTGATGAATACACACGATTAATGGAAACGCGACTTCAGCAAATGACACGTGATCAGGAATGGATTGAGCAGCAAATTGAAGCGTATCAGTTATTACCAAAACAAACTTGGCGAACTGAAATCACCGATTTATTAGCAAGTAATCAACATGCGACAATCTACTTAGCTAATTTTCAGCGTGGACTCAACCGAATTAAGTTTACCAATGTTGAAGAAGTGACAACGCGCCCAGCAAATCAGTATTATGGACAAATTCCTGCCTTGAAAAATGATTTAATATATGCACAGGAATCTGGTATTACAATGGTGTTATTAATTCCTGACGCTAAACGACGGGCTAACTTTTCTCGTAGTTTATCTGAATTAGAAGTACCGGTCACTGAGACGCGAGATATAGTGAAAAACCAAGTACAAATTATGCCAGGTGAGCTATCAGCTGGATTTGAATGGCCAAAATTACATTTGACCGTACTAACTACACATGAACTATTTACACAAGCAAAGCATTCCGCACCGCGAACCCGCAAAATTGCTAACTCAGAGCGTTTGAAATCTTATAATGAATTGAATGTGGGCGATTACGTTGTTCATATTAATCATGGTATTGGTCGCTATGAAGGCTTGCAAACAATTGAAGCTGACGGTGGAAAACAGGATTATCTAACAATTGCTTATCAGCAAAATGCGAAAATATTTATTCCTGTCACACAACTTAATCTTATTCAAAAATATGTTGGTGCATCTGATGTTGCTAAGAAACCTAAGTTAAACAAATTGGGTGGTAGTGAGTGGGCTAAAACAAAAAGACAAGTTGCGGCAAAAATTGAAGATATTGCTGATGATTTATTAGAGTTATACGCTAAACGTGAAGCGCAGCAAGGGTACGTTTTTCCACCGGATGATCATGCCCAAATTAAGTTTGATGATTCTTTTGGTTACCCAGAAACACCTGATCAAATTCGCAGTATTGAAGAAATTAAAGTTGATATGCAAAAGCTGCGACCAATGGACCGGTTACTTGTGGGAGACGTTGGCTTTGGAAAAACTGAGGTTGCCTTGCGTGCTGTTTTTAAAGCTGCTCATTCTGGTAAACAAGTCGCCTTTCTAGCGCCAACTACAATTTTGGTTCAACAACATTATGAAACAATGTTGGCTAGATTTAGTGATTTTCCAGAAATTAAAATTGGCGTATTAAGTCGTTTTCAAACGCCAACCCAGAACAAAATGATTATTGAGCAGCTTCAAAATCACGAAATCGATGTAGTTGTCGGTACGCACCGTTTGTTGAGCAAAGATGTGGACTTTTCAGATCTTGGTTTACTAATCATAGATGAAGAGCAGCGGTTTGGTGTTAAACATAAAGAAAGACTAAAACAGTTACGAACAAGTGTTGATGTCCTAACATTGACTGCAACACCAATTCCACGTACGCTTAATATGGCTATGGTGGGCGCCCGTGATTTATCTGTCATTGAAACACCACCTGCAAACCGATATCCAATTCAAACTTATGTTTTGGCAATGGATTGGAAAATAGTTCGTGATGCGATTGAAAAAGAAATTACACGTAACGGTCAAGTTTTTTATCTACACAATCGTGTTGCTGACCTAGACCGTATTGTTAGTCAAATAGAAGAATTAATTCCTTCGGCGCGTGTAGCTGCAATTCATGGGCAGATGTCAGAAACACAGCTTGAAAGTATCCTATATGACTTTTTGAATGGACAATATGATGTTCTAGTAACAACCACAATTATTGAAACAGGTGTCGACATCCCTAATGCAAATACTTTAATTGTCGAAAATGCTGACCATATGGGGTTGGCACAGCTTTATCAATTGCGTGGTCGTGTTGGGCGTTCGACACGTTTAGCGTATGCATATTTTACTTACCCATTTACGCGTACACCCTCAGAAGAAGCCGAGAAAAGACTTGAGGCCATACGCGATTTCACGGAACTCGGTTCAGGTTTCAGAATAGCTATGCGTGATTTAAGTATTCGTGGTGCAGGTGATTTGCTCGGTAAACAACAACACGGATTTATTGATTCAGTGGGTTATGACATGTATACTCAAATGTTGAAAGATACTGTGGCACAAAAACAGGGAAAACAAGTTACGGCAAGCCAACCAGAAACGGATGCAGAATTAATCTTAGGTGTGCTAGCTTATTTGCCAGATGAGTACGTTAGTGATAATGCACAAAAAATTGAATTATATTCTCGCATTCGTCAGGCTAGAACTGATGCAGAATTTGAAGACATTGAGTCTGATATGCTTGACCGATTTGGTGAAATGCCAGATGAGGTGGCCCGATTATTGCTCGTAGGTCAAATTAAGCAGTTAGCTGATCAGTCACAAATTACGAATATACGACGCCAAAGAAAACAATTAATTATGACATTTAATGAAACAGCTACGAAAAACTTAGCTGGAGAAGCCATATTTGAGACAATGGTTGACGTGCCGTTAAAAGCAGCTGTACGAACAGAAGAAGGTAATTTACAAGTGATCTTCACTGTGAACGATGTCGCAGAAAGTAGTATCTGGCTCAATATTTTACGGAACTTTTTGTTAGTCATTATTAATAAATTATCAGCAAAAACATTAAATGAACTTCATCATTAAATATAGGAGAAGAATATGCGTTTAGATAAATATCTTAAAATTTCGCGGTTAATTAAGCGTCGGACGGTCGCCAAAGAGATTGCTGACCAAGGACGAATCTCAATTAACGGTAAAGTTGCTAAGTCATCATCAGATGTGTCCACAAATGATGAATTAGAAGTACGTTTTGGAAACAAAACGCTGACAGTTAAAGTACTCAAAATTGTTGAAACAACCAAAAAAGAAGAATCTGCTGACATGTATGAAGTTATTAGTGAGAAATTTCAGCAAGATTTTCGTAAAATTGGTGACGAATAATAGCCAAAATGTTTAAGTTAGTTTAAATATTATTGTAAAATGATAAAGAACGTGACAAAATTACATTAGGTAGAATTCACTATGGCGGGTAATTTTAAAAGAAGACAATCAAATATTACACCGTTAAACCCAGCGATAGCACGTGAAATTAAAAAATCAGAACGTGCTAACTCGGAAGCGGCAAAACATTATCGCAAGGCGCACGCGCGACGGGAGAAAAAAATTCTTCTTTTTGGCGGGTTGATAGCGATAATTTTTGTTGTGCAACTCTTGATAGGCCAAGTGAAGTTGCATGCGGCTAATCAAGAACTAACGAATACACAAGATCGTTTGGAAAAAGTCCAAAAAACCAATACTGATTTAACTGCTGATACAAAACGTTTAAAAGACGCAACGTATTTACAGCAACTACTACGAGACAAATATGGTTATTCAAAGCAAGGAGAACTTGTTTATAATTTACCATCCGATAATAATTAAGGAAGCGCCCTAGGGGTGCCTTTTTCGTATATGACAGAAAAAATTTTGCAAACTATACAACAGTATAATTGGCCAGAGACAGTTATCGTTGCAGTTTCTGGTGGTGTTGACTCCGTAGTTCTAGTTCATGCGTTGTCAAAAACTAAGGCCAACCTTGTTATTGCACACGTGAATTACAGGTTACGTGAGGAAAGTGATGATGATGCTGACTTCGTTCGGCAGCTTGCGACTCAAACTGGTGCCATATTTGAAGAACAGGTCTGGCAACATATTCCTGACCATGCAGTGGAAAAAGCAGCTCGTCAATTTCGTTATGATTTTTTTGAGGAGTTAGCTCAAAAGTATCACACGAATACAATCGCTGTTGCCCATCACGCAGACGATCAAGCAGAAACAGTCCTTCTTAAGATGATACGAGGAGGGCGACTACAACAAATGGGTGGCATGCAAACAAAGAACCATAAAGTTATTAGGCCCTTTTTGTCGATAACTAAACAAGAACTAATTACTTATGCACAGGATAATCATTTGGGGTGGCGTCAGGATAAAACGAACTTTGACGTTGATTATACGCCGAGAAATTTATTGCGTAACGATGTTTTACCAAAATTAACAACTATTAATCAACGAGCCGTCAGACATATTAATAATATGGCCGCACAAATTTTACAACAACAGCGGTTAATTGATAATCAGGCTAAAATATACGCTAATGATATTCAAGACTGGCAGAAGATTCCTACACTTTGGCAACTACCAACACTGAAATATTGGCTTCAAAAAAATAAGCTATTTAACATTAAAGAAAATCAACTGCAACAAATGATTCAATTGTTGAGCAATACCCATAAACCGAATGGAAAAATTGCTCTGGCAGATAATTTTGAGTTCATAAAAACTTATCAAAAAATTAGTATACAAAAACAACAAAATATGGCGCAAGTTTTGACGCCAGTTATGTTAAAATTGAATCAATGGCATTCTTTTGCAAAAACAACGTTCATGTGGACTGATAATGTCCCTATGAACGGCCAATCATTTATCAAGTTTCAGCTTACGCGTTCATTACCATATCTAAGCTTGCGCCCAGCAAAAGCGAGTGATAAAATTGCTCTCATAAACGGCCATAAAAATTTACGACGTTTAGCAATTGATGAGAAACTGACGCCGCAAGAACGTACAATGATGTGGGTTCTTGCGACAGCCGATGATGAGGTAATTGCAGTGCATTTACGCAGTAATCAGTGGCGTGTAAATGCGGATTTTGCTGTTAAAGAAAATACACAGCCATATTGGCTCGTATGTCAAATTGAGGAAACCTAAGTGGATAACGATATACAAGAAGTGTTGTATGACCAAGAAAGTATTCAAAAAGCGGCAGAGCGTTTAGGAAAACAAATTACCCAAGATTATGCGGGTTCAACGCCTTTGTTTTTATCAGTGCTGAAAGGCGCCTACCTTTGGACAGCTGATTTACTGCGCGAAGTAGATTTATATGCTGAACTAGAATTTATAAAAATCTCTAGTTATCATGGCGGTGTCTCAAGTTCTGATGAAATAACGCTCGTAACAGACGTTCGCTCAGATGTTCGAGGACGAGATGTTATCATTTTAGAAGACATTGTCGATACTGGACAATCATTACTTTTTTTGAAAGAATTACTTGCGAAACGTGGTGCAAAATCAATTAAAGTAGCGACTTTACTTGATAAGATTGAAGGTCGAAAAGTCGAAGTTGATGCTGACTATGCAGGATTCAATGTTCGTAATGAATTCGTGGTTGGTTACGGCCTTGACTATGAAGAGCACTACCGCAATTTACCTTATGTCGGTATTTTGAAAAAAGAAGTATACACTAAATAAACTTCGAACAAGAATTGAGGAAATACAATGAACAATAATAAAGGTGGCTTCTTACGAAGCAGTGTATTCTATATTTTCATATTTCTTGCTGTTGTAGGAATGGTTTACGGCTTGTTTGGTAACGATAAGACAACCACGAAAACGATTACATCAAGTGAATTTATTAAAGCACTGAATGATAAAGAATTGAAGTCAGTTACAGTACAGCCTGGTAACAGCATCTATAATGTTACTGGAACGTATAAGAAGGCACAAACAGCAACCAAGGATAAGGGACTTAGTTTATTCCAACCTACACAAAAGGTAACTAAGTTTACGTCAACTTTGCTACCCAATGATGCGTCGCTAAAGTCAGTGACAGACGCTGCTACAAAGACTAAAACAGAATTAGTGACTAAACAAGCTGAAAATTCTGGATTTTGGTTAAACTTGTTGGTATCCTTAGTACCCGTTTTGTTGATTGTTGCGGTATTTTACCTGATGATGAACCAAGCTGGTGGCGGAAAAGGTGGTCAAGGTGGCATGATGAGCTTTGGTAAATCCAAAGCCAAACCTTCAGATCCCAAGGATAACAAAGTACGTTTTGCTGATGTTGCTGGTGCCGAAGAAGAAAAACAAGAACTGGTTGAAGTTGTTGAATTTCTAAAAGCGCCAAAGAAGTTTGTGAACTTAGGGGCTCGCATACCAAAGGGTGTATTGCTAGAGGGACCTCCCGGAACCGGTAAAACGCTTTTGGCCAAAGCCGTTGCTGGTGAAGCTAGCGTACCATTTTTCTCAATGTCAGGATCAGATTTCGTAGAAATGTTCGTTGGTGTTGGTGCATCCCGTGTTCGTGACTTATTTGAAAATGCTAAGAAATCTGCGCCAGCCATTATCTTCATTGATGAAATTGATGCAGTTGGTCGTCGTCGAGGAACAGGCATGGGCGGTGGTAATGATGAGCGTGAGCAGACTTTGAACCAAATTTTGATAGAAATGGACGGTTTCGAAGGTTCTGAAGGTGTTATTATTTTAGCATCTACTAACCGTTCTGATGTCTTAGATCCAGCGTTGCTTCGTTCAGGTCGTTTCGATCGTAAGATTTTAGTTGGAGCGCCGGATGTTAAAGGACGTGAAGCAATCTTAAACGTCCATGCAAAGAACAAGCCATTGGCAGACAATGTTGATTTGAAAGCTATTGCTCAGCAAACTCCAGGGTATGTTGGAGCGGATTTGGAAAACTTGTTAAATGAAGCGGCATTACTTGCTGCCCGTCGAAACAAGTCCAAAGTTGATGCTGCAGATATTGATGAGGCTGAAGATCGTATTTTCCAAGGTCCAGCCAAGACAAACCATAACATGTCTGAATCAGAGCGTCGTACAACTGCCTATCATGAAGCTGGTCATGCGTTAGTAGGATTAGTTCGTTCAGAAGCTTCAGTCGTTCGAAAAGTTACTATTGTTCCGCGTGGTCGCATTGGTGGTTATGCCTTAATGACGCCTAAGAATGATCGATATAACTTAAAATATTCAGAGGCTAAGGAGCAACTGGCTGGTTTGATGGGTGGTCGTGCCTCAGAAATATTTATGTTTAACGAAGCTAGTTCAGGCGCGTCAAATGATTTCCAACAAGCAACTGGTTTGGCTCGTCAAATGGTTACGGCTTTCGGAATGTCTGATAAGTTAGGCATGGTTCAACTTGAAGGTAATGCTAGCGTTGGCTATGCTGATCAAGCTGGTAACCGTGCATACTCTGAAGAAACAGCTCGTTTGATTGACGAGGAAGTACGTCGTTTGGCACGTGAAGCATTTGATGATGCTATTGCTATATTGCGCGACAATAAAGACAAATTGACAGCAATTGCTGAGGCTCTACTTGAAGTTGAAACATTAGATGAAAAGCAAATCAAGGATATTTATCTAACAGGAACCTTTACTCGTAAGGATATCCAAGATGATACAGAGCTTGCAAAAGCAAAGTCGTTTGAAGAAGCAAAAGCTGCTGCTGATGCTAAGGATTCACAAGCTGAACAACGCTTTGAAAAACAAGATGAAGAAAAGTCATCTGACGATCACTCAGAGTCCAAAAATGAGGATACTGATTCAACAGATAAGTCAGAAACAGATGACAATAATACAGAAAATAAGTAAAATAGAAGTTGACGGTGACGTCGACTTTTTATTTTGTCATGTGTTTAGCAAATACAAAAGTAATAAACTGTTAAATAAAAAAATATTAAATTAAACATAGGGAAAATTATGGCAGATCAATTTATCAAAGCAATTACTAAAAACAAGTATTTTCGTACGTTTGCCGTAAATGGGACCAATCTCGTCCATCAGGCAGCGCAAATCCACGAAACATCGCGTATTGCTGCTGTTGTTCTTGGACGTGGTTTGTTGGCCACGACCTTGACAGCTCAGGCCGTTTTGAAAGGTGAAGAAACCTTATCAACAAAAATTAATGGACGCGGACCAATTGGCAATGTTGTAGTAGAATCTGATGCTAAAGGAAGTGTGCGTGGCTACGTAACCAATCCTAACCTTGAGACACTTATAAATGAAGCGGGACAGCTTGATGTGGCTAAAGCTGTTGGAAAAAATGGCTTTCTACAGGTTACAAAGTTTGCTCCCTACTCTGATCCTTACATAGGTCAGAGTCAATTGGTTAGCGGAGAAATTGGAGACGATTTTACATATTACTTAGCACAATCAGAGCAAACACCATCGGTTATAGGTGTTTCCGTTTATATGAACAGTGATGATACGGTTGCTGGAGCAGGTGGCTTTCTTGTTCAGGCGCTACCTGACGCTACTGATGAAGCAATTGATCAACTTGAGCTAGCTCTAAAAAACATGAAACCACTTTCTGAAATGATTCAAGAAAGATATACGCCATTAGAAGTGCTTGAAGAGATTTTTGGGAAAGGTGAAGTTGAGATACTTCAAACAGCTGGCATCGGTTTGGCCGCAGAGCCATCCAAAGACGCTTATGCTAAAATGTTGCTCACACTTCCAGCATCTGAAATTCAGGCAATGATCAAAGAAGACCATGGCGCTGAAATTGTGGGAAAGTTCTCCGGAAAGCGTTACTTTTTCACAGAGGAACAATTATCCGAAATTTTGAAGCAGATTGAAAAAAATAACGAGTGACTTTGAGATTATTGTTTTTTTTGGTATGATATTTAGTTAGTAGGCGTGTATTTAAAAAACGCGCAATAGGGAAGGATTTTATACAAATGGCTGAAGAAAAAGCCCTTAATGATCAAATGCTAGCGCGTCGACAAAAGTTGGCAACAATCGTTAGTGATTTACACTTAGACCCATTCGGTAAGCGATTTGAACGTACAGCAAAAGCGCAAGAACTGCATAATCTATATGATGCCAGCTCTTTAGAAGAGTTAGAGAATGCAAAACATGAAGTTGTTATTGCAGGTCGTATGGTTGCAAAGCGTGGCGCAGGTAAAGTTATTTTCGCTGATTTTCGTGATGTTTCTGGAAAAATTCAGGTTTATGCAAGACGTGATGATTTAGCAGATAATTATCCGATTATTAAAAGAGCAGATTTGGGTGACTTCCTTGGAATCAAGGGAATTATGATGAAGACTGAAGCTGGTGAATTAACAGTTTTGGCTACAGAATTAACACATTTATCTAAGGCTCTTCGTCCAATGCCTGATAAGTTCCATGGTATTTCTGATGTTGAAACACGGTATCGTAAGCGTTACTTGGATTTGATTGCCAATGAAGATTCTTTCAAAAAGTTCCAAGAACGCTCACATATCATTTCTGCTATTCGTGCATATATGGATAGAAATGATTTCCTTGAGGTTGAAACGCCAATTTTGCAAACTGAAGCCGGTGGGGCTGCAGCCCGTCCATTTATCACACATCATAATGCTTTGAATATTGATATGTACATGCGTATCGCAACAGAATTGTACTTAAAGCGTTTGGTTGTGGGTGGCATGGAACGTGTATATGAAATTGGCCGTATTTTCCGTAATGAGGGTATGGATCCAAAGCACAATCCTGAGTTTACAACAATGGAGTCATATGCAGCTTATATGGACTTTACAGATGTTATGGACGAAACTGAAGGTATTTTCAAAGCTGCCGCTTCTGTCGTCTCAGATGACTTGAAAATTACTTATCAGGGAACTGAAATTGATCTTGGCACAAAGTTTGCGCGCAAACATCTAGTCGACTTGATTAAAGAACAAACTGGTATTGATTTTTGGCAGGAAATGTCCGTTGAAGAAGCACAAAAGTTGGCCGATGATAACCATGTAAAGTACGAAAAATACTGGGGTGTGGGTCATATTATCAATGCATTCTTCGAAGAATTTGTAGAGGATACTTTGGTACAGCCAACATTTGTTTATGGACATCCAGTTGAAGTGTCACCACTCGCTAAGAAAAATACTGATGATCCTCGTTTTACTGATCGTTTTGAATTGTTTATTATGGGTAGCGAGTATGCGAATGCCTTTACTGAGTTAAACGATCCTATTGACCAACGTGCACGTTTTGAGGCTCAAGCGGCTGAACGTGAGAATGGTAATGACGAAGCTGAAGGTATTGATGAAGACTTCATAGAAGCTTTGGAATATGGTATGCCACCTACAGGTGGACTTGGTGTTGGTATTGATCGTTTGGTCATGTTATTGACTGATTCTGACACAATTCGTGACGTTGTGTTGTTCCCAACAATGCGTCCAGAATAATAAATCATTGACAAGTCGTTACACAATTAGTTATAATAATATAGTTGTGTTAGCGACATCATTCCGACTTAGCTCAGTTGGTAGAGCACCTGACTGTTAATCAGGTTGTCGCCGGTTCGAGCCCGGCAGTCGGAGTTTTATGAGAAGCAAATCATCTTGATTTGCTTCTTTTTTATGTGATAAACTGTTGACAGATTTTCTCACTCATGGCATAATAATATAGTTGTGTTAGCAACGTCATTCCGACTTAGCTCAGTTGGTAGAGCACCTGACTGTTAATCAGGTTGTCGCCGGTTCGAGCCCGGCAGTCGGAGTTTCGCCGACGTAGCTCAGTTGGTAGAGCACGGGTATCGTAAACCTGGGGTCGGAGGTTCGAATCCTCTCGTCGGCACTATTATGCATATCTTGCAAAGCAAATCATCTGAGGTTTGCTTATTTTTTTACAATGAAAAGGACGCAATTGAAAAACATGATTGTACTATTCAATAAACCGTACAATGTTTTAACTAAGTTTACTGATGCTGAAGGGCGACCAACTTTGGCTGACTACATTGATATTCCACGGGTTTATGCCGCTGGTCGTTTGGACATGGACAGTGAGGGCCTATTATTGCTGACTGATAGCGGTAAACTGAATCATGAATTGACTGATCCTGATAATAAAGCCTATAAAACTTATGTTGTTCAAGTAGAAGGGGTCCCAACAAAGTCACAACTAAAGCAACTTGAGCAAGGTGTGGCGTTAAAAGATGGGTTAACTTTACCAGCTAAAGTCAAACGTATTCCTTATCCAAAATGGTTATGGGAACGAGAGAAGCCAATCCGTATTCGTAAAAACCAGCCAACGAGTTTTATTCAATTAAAAATAAAAGAGGGCCGTAATCGGCAAGTACGCCGTATGACAGCAGCTGTTGGTATTCCAACGCTACGCTTGATACGGACACATATTGGTGAATATCATATTGCCGACTTAAAACCAGGACAATATCGAATTGTGAAGTAATGATTTTGTGGTGCAAAAGCATCATAAACGGTTATAATAGTAAAAGATGTAAATTAAAAGAGGTGACCTCATGGGACGTAAATGGGAAAACATTAAAATGAAGAAGGCGCAGACTGATGGTGCTGCCGCTAAAGTTAACAGTAAGTATGGCATTGAAATTTATGCTGCAGCGAAGCAAGGTGGCAGTCCAGACCCTGAGGCTAATTCAACATTAAAGTTTGTTATTGAACGTGCTAAGCAAGCACAAGTGCCAAAGCACGTTATTGAACGTGCCATTGAAAAGGCAAAGGGTTCAGGGGATGAAACCTTTATCGAGGGACGTTACGAGGGATTTGGACCAAACGGTTCATTGATTATTGTAGATACGTTGACATCAAACGTTAATCGTACAGCTACAAATGTGCGCACAGCTTTCAATAAAAATGGTGGAACTTACGGTGCTGCTGGCTCTGTTAGTTATTTATTCGATGAAACAGGCGTGATTGTTTTTGAGGGTGAAGATGCCGATGCTACGTTGGAAACACTGCTAGACGCTGAAGTTGATGTTCGTGACGCCGAACAACAAGATGATCATATTGTTGTTTATACAGAACCAACTGCTTTGCATCAAGCAATTGCTGCTCTGCGTGAAAGTGGTGTGAGCGATTTCTCAACTACGGAAATCAGCATGTTGCCACAATCAGAAATGACACTGGCAGGCGAAGACTTAGAAATTTTCGAAAAGTTAATTGATGTATTAGAATCTGACGATGATGTTCAAAAAGTTTATCATAACGTCGAATTATAATAATAAATAAAAAACGCAATGGCATTCATTGCGTTTTTTATTTGTGAATTAATTTTGTGCAAAATGCCGATTCGCAAGAGAAGCAATATATTTGGAAAAATCAATATGTTCATTAAAAGGTTGGACAACATCAAAGACTTCGCCACCTGCCTGTTTGAAAATATCATGATTTTCAACGTGAATTTCTTCGATGGTTTCCAAGCAGTCGGCTACAAATGCTGGAGTTGCTACTAGGACACGTTTGATACCTTGGCTGGGCAGTGACCTTAGTGTGTCACTTAAGTATGGTTTGACCCACTCAGTTGGCCCAAATCGTGATTGGAAAACCTGGTGAGTATTATCAGGTGTTAACGGCCCAACGCGCTCTAAAACGCCTTGTGTGGTTGCTGTACAGTGGTCAACATAAGGGTCACCACGACGAACATATGATTCGGGAACACCATGATAACTAATGATTAAACGATCATAATCGTTTTTAGCCCACGCCTCGCGAATGTCTCTAGCTAATAAATCCAAATAGGCTTCATCGTTGTAAAATGACTTAACAATGTTAATGTTTTTGTCGGCCTTACGGACTTGATCAATGACTGATTGTGTTGATGTAACAGAATATTGGGGAAACAGTGGCAATACAACAATGTCGTCAGCGCCCGCCAGACGCATTTCTTTCAGTGTTTCTGCAATGTTAGGCTTACGATAAGTCATTGCACAACGAACAATCCAGTTTGGTTGTAATTGCTGTACTTGCTCAACTTGTTTTTTCGCATAGACCATTAATGGCGAACCGTCTTTTCGCCAAATTTTTTGGTAAAGTTCAGCTGATTTAAACGATCTCTTAGGCAAAATTTTACCTCTTAAAATGGGTTGCCAGAGTAGTCTGGGCATTTGAATAACGTTGGTATCTGATAGAAACTCTTTTAAATATGCTTTCACATCATCTGGATGTGGGGAGTCAGGGGTGCCTAGGTTGACTAATAATAGACCTTTTTTATTCATATGGAAGCGATCCTTATCTAGTTTAATATTTAATACTATAACTCAATTTTTGACTAAAATGTATGTCGAAAAGCCAAAAATTGTGATAAGGATAACTATTGTCCTTTTATTTAGAAATTATTTTTGCTTACAAAAATAATTCGAATTTGTTAATAAATACTATATTTTTTTCTCGGATTGTTTGCTCTGACATTATAGTATGTCGAGACTATGTTTTTTAAGCCTTAAATCATCAGCACAGTTTATTTTGAAAATTGAAATAATTTCCATAACAATAGAATTAGGATTGAGTAATGTCAGCATATTCGTCGTGGAGAAAAAAGCCTGACAACGTCTAAAATAAAAGGAATTGTTGATTATTTAAGAAGAGATAATAAAAAGCCGCAACCGGAGTTGCGACTTGATATAGCTCGTGAGAGAATCGAACTCTCGATTCCGCCGTGAAAGGGCAGCGTCTTAGCCACTTGACCAACGAGCCATGGTCAATAATGTCAATCTGTATCAGATGACTATAATATAATATCAAGTTTTTAAGTAGTCGTCAAGTTATTTATAAGTATTTTTGGACAAGTAATTATTATCATTTCAGTTTAAGCACTTGTCTTCTTTGGATATCAATGCTAGACTATTCTATGTGAAATTTAGCTGATATAGTATCGAATAATGGTCGATTGTTTCTAGCCAGCACCCATGCTGGAACTATCATAAACATGTTATTTAATTGATAGCCACTCGTGCGTCAATTTTTTATTTTCCATTGATGTATTCATACAAATAGGCTGATGAGTTACATAATTGTATAGGAGAGAATAATGGAAAAATTATTTCAATTGAAAGAAAATAAAACTACTGTCCGTCGTGAAATCATTGCTGGGATTACGACATTTGTATCAATGGCCTATATTTTCTTTTTGAACCCTCAAATTCTAGGGCAAGCTGGTGTGCCAACACAAGCCGTATTTTTAGCGGCTATTCTAGTAGCAGTTTTTGGTACATTGTTTATGGGCTTGTTTGCTAATGTACCGTTTGCTTTGGCACCAGGTATCGGCATGCAAGCATACTTCACGTATACTATCGTGTTTGGCTTCGGATTTACCTGGCAGCAAGCATTGGCTATCGTATTTTTAGTTGGTGTAGTGGATATTGTCATTACGTTGACACATGGTCGCCGTGCAATTGTTAAGGGTATTCCAACTGAATTAAAAGCGGCTATTGGTGGTGGAATTGGGTTGTTCGTTACTTATATAGGGTTGAAAAACGCCGGTTTTATCAATTTTATTGTTGATCCTAGCAATATTATGACGCTAAATGGCAAACCGTTCACTGGAGAAGTACATGGTGCGGTAAATAGCATCTTGGCCAATGGTGGTGTAACACCAGAATTGACTAAATTCAACAACGCTAGTACCTTATTAGCATTAATTGGTTTTGTTATTTTGGTTGTGTTGGTGATGCGAAAGGTGCCTGGCGCATTCCTTATATCATTGATAGTGACCACATTAATCGGTATTCCAATGGGTGTTACGAATACGCATATTGGGGCTGGAACCTCAGTTAGCCATGCCTTCGGTGAATTGGGGCAGGTGTTTGGTCAATCATTAGGTGCTCAAGGATTGGGCAGCTTATTTAATAACTGGCATCATGCGTCATTAGCGTTAGTTACGATTTTTGCTATGGGCCTAACCGGATTATTTGACGCTATTGGCACATTAATTGGTATCGGTAATCAAACGGGCATTTTTTCAAAGGAAGATCAGAAGTCATTTGAGTCTAGTAATGGCTTTAACTCTAAAATGGATCGTGCGCTAGTTGTTGATACATTTACAACAGCATTTGCTGGTATTGTTGGTACATCAAATACGACAACCTTCATTGAATCAGCATCAGGGGTTGCAGCCGGAGCAAGAACAGGCTTGGCCAATGTCGTAACAGCTGCAGGATTTGCCTTAATGATCTTATTTGCTCCTTTGGTTGGTGTTGTGCCAACAGCAGCTACATCTCCACTACTTATTTTGGTGGGTATTATGATGATGGGCGAATTTAAGAAAATTTCATGGGAATCATTAGAAGTTGCGTTACCTGCTTTCTTTACTTCTGTGTTTATGGCCTTTAGTTATTCAATTTCTTATGGTATCGCTGCTGGTTTTATTTTCTTTATTATCGTGAAATTTGCTTTAGGAAAGTTTAAGGAAGTCTCACCAGTGTTATTAATCGTATCTGCATTCTTCTTGCTTAACTTTGCTGTACTTGCATTTATGTAATGTCAGTGAATTATATTAACAGGTATTTTCATTACTTGTATTCAACCGCTTATCACAAAAGCGGTTTTTTTATGTCCTCAATTGCTACAATAAAGCCAATATTAGAAGGGTGATAATATATGTTAAACATAAAAAATTTGAGTGTATCTTATGGAAGAAAAGTTGCCTTAACGGTGCCAAAACTATCCATCAATAAGGGTGAGATTATAGGAGTAATGGGTAAATCCGGCTCAGGGAAATCGACGTTAGTTAATAGCTGTCTCGGGTTAATTCCTTTTAAGGGTCAGGTGAGAATTGATACCGATGATGTTGGCATCTTAATGCAGGAACAGCACTACGTTGATACGATGACAAATCAAAAAATGATAGAAGGCATGCTGAACACGCGTATTAAGCGAGATAAAAAATTAACTGAGTTAATTGATTTTTTTGATTTTAGTGACCAACTATCACTTCATTTTAAAAACTTATCTGGTGGACAAAAACAACGAATGAGCTTGATTATGGTACTTTATCAAGAACCAGAATTACTATTTTTGGATGAAATGACGACGGGACTTGATTTTGAAAGTCGGCAAGCACTAATTAGTCAATTGAAAATCTATTTTAAGCAACACCAGACGACTGTTCTGATGGTCACGCACTACGCACAAGAAATTGAAGCGTTAGCTGATAAACTTCTAGTTATTCATGATGGACAAGTAAAAGCTTTTGATGAACCCAAAAATTTGTTTAAGCAGTATATAGGTTATTCTGCTTTTATAGTAGACAATCATACTGAAAAAAGCATCAAAGTCCAACAACCAGAAGATGAATACAAGGTCGCACGTCGACTGATTGATGATGGGGATGACTTTAGGCGGACACAGAGCGATATTGAATTAGTTTATACGGAAGTTATGAAGGGGCAGCGGGCATGATTAAAAAAAGGAAGTTAGTCTTTGAATTTCAAAATTTATTAGGCAATATCATTACATTATTTTTTGGGTTTGCGTTTGCACCAATGATGGCATTAGTGTTTGGCAATAGCTATGCTAACGTACCGCAAGCTTTGAACCAACTTTACCTGGGCTTTTTTTGTACGATACCGCTTTCGATGGTATTTGTTGGTTTTAGTTCATTATTTTCACAAGAAGTCGAGCAAGGTTTTACATTGCGTGCCGAACTTTTCGGTTATTCGCGCGTTTCGCAAGCCTTACACAAATTTATGGCACTAACAGTGTTTGTTCTATTATCAAGCATCATCTACTCGTGGATTTTTCTATCACATTTTAATTTGCCTCTGCCAAATGCAGTAATCATCGGTCAAATGGCAATATTTCAAATATTAAATACAGCAGTATATTTCATCATTGTTTTTATCCTGACAACGATTTTGAAGAAATTTTCTCGTGTCTATGGTATTTCCATGATTAGCTATTTTGCTATCATGATTATTTCAGGAATCATGGGTAATATGGATGTCGGTAAGTTAGGAGATTATTTGCCAATCAAATTATTTGTCACCAATTATACCAATCATCTTAATGACACTGATTATATATCTGGTAAAATAGGTCTATATCTACTTATTTTATTAGGTATTCTGGGTGTGATTTTGAAAGTGATTGTGAGAAATAAAAATGGAAATAAACATCAATATTGATGATAAATTGAAAGATGTTCAAGTTGTTATTTCAGGTAGTGATATTGAGCAATTAGCAGATATTGCGCAGTATCTTAAATCTAGAAACACACCTTCACGACAGCTTGCTATCAAAACAGCTGACAATATTCGTGTTGTAGATAAAGAAGATATTATTTTAGTTGAAAGTTATGGAAATGATTTAACTTTTACACTCAAAAATAATCACAAAATCACAACTAGAAAAACGTTAAAAAGGTTTTTGGAAGAAAACCAAAAATCTGATTTCGTGCAAATTTCCAAATCAGAAGTAATGAACTTATCTTATTTGTCGAAGATGGAATCTGCGTTTTCCGGTAATTATTACGCTTTTTTGACCAACCAGGCTCGAGTAACCGTATCTAGACGGTTTATCAAAGGTATTCTAAAAAGATTAGAAGGGAACGCAGAAGATGAAGCATTTTAAAGAGGCAATTGTATATCTATTAGTTGGCATTGGCGTTGGATCATTTATCTCTCTATTATCGTTTACCTTAAATCATGCAACACCATCGATGAAGCAATTTGGTCTGTTAATGACCATGAGCGCAATTATGGGCTTATTATCTCTCATATTTGAGTATGACAAGATAACGTTTATTACACAGCTCATTAGCCATTTCATTTTGGAGATATTGACATATGGATTTTTCATTTGGTTAACGTTTGGAAGTGCAGTGATTACGTTTACTAATATACCAACATTTGTGATTACTTATGTCATTATTTTTATCTATTTTAGGAAACAAGGCAGAGATAATGCGCGCCGTATTAATGAGCAATTGCAAAAAAATAAGCCGAAAAAAAGTGATTCAACAAATTAATGCGATGTTGAATTGCTTTTTATATTGGTTATACATTCATGGTTTAATTTTCTAGTTGACCGTCTTCGCGGATTAACTTGTAATCTGTTAAAATAGAATAGGTCAACTTTAAGAAAGATTAAAAATATTCCTTATGCCAAACTACCTTATTTTAACTGAAAAACCTTCAGCGGCAGCCAATTTTACGAAAGCGCTTGGTGGAAAAACAGGAGTTTTTAGTGATTTTACATATAAAATTACGAATTTACGTGGTCATGTTATGACCTTAAAAGATCCTGAAGAGATGGTGGCTGAAGATTTAAAAAAGCAATATAAATCTTGGTTGGTGAAACATTTACCATGGAATTTAGAAGATTTTTCTTGGGCACGGACTTATATTCGCCAACGTAATATTCGTACAGGAAAGATTGAATCAACCAAAAAACTTATTGATGAATTGAAAAAGGAGTCCAAATCAGGGTACGATGCGATTGTAATCGCAACTGATACAGATCCTTCCGGAGAAGGGGAACTACTCGCTTGGGAAGCATTAGACGCAATTGGCTGGCGTGGACAGGTATTACGGGCTAATTTTATGGATGAGTCAGTGTCCGGCATTCAAAAAGCCATGCACCAATTACGAAATGTTTCCGATAAAATGGCGGATGGGGAGTATGTAAAGGGTGAAAGTCGTAACCGCTGGGATTTTGCGTCTATGCAACTTACGCGAATTGCAACTACCGCCGCTAAAAAAGAAGGATTTAAAGTGGTCGCGCGTGAAGGTCGGTTGAAATCTGTTATTGTTTGGCGTATTTATCAACAACTTGCAGCTATTAAAAATTATATTAAAACGCCATATTTTGAAGTGAAGTTTAAAGATCCAGCGGGGCATATTTTTGGACGAGTGACACCGCAGGGAGAGGTAATTCCTTGGCGTTTTGCAACAAAAGAACAAGCAAAAGTCGATTTTAACAATTATCATGAAACTGAAGTTATTAATGAAAAACACCAAACACGTACACAAGCACCCGGTAAGCTGTTAGATTTAGCAGGATTGGCTTCTATATTGGCACCTCGTGGGTTTTCTTCCAAAGAAGTATTAAGTACCTATCAAAAAATGTATGAAGCACAGATCGTGTCTTATCCGCGTACAGAGGATAAGACAGTGACGCCGGAACAATTTAATGAGTTATTGCCGTTGATTGATCAAATTGCAGGCGTCGTTGGTGTTGATAAGAATTTACTAACACACCGTTCACCACGAAAAACACATGTTAAGTCACAAGGGGCACACGGTGCCAATCGTCCTGGTGAGAATGTGCCACAAACTACGCAATCTTTAGCAAAATTTGGCTCTAGTGGACCAGCGATTTATGAAGTTTTGGCTAAAAACTACTTAGCGATGTTAGCAGAAGATTACGTTTATGACCATGTTACGGCTAATTTGAAAGATTATCCGGAATTCAAGACAGCCTTCAACATCCCAATTAAGCTAAACTTTAAGTTAGTCTATGATTCACAAAAAGCTATTAAGGTTGAAGAAGGTGAAGAAGAGGAGTCAATTAGTGGCCAATTAGGTCCGCAAGCAATGCCATATTTACATGAAGGTGCGAATCCAAAGCCACAGGTACCGACGACCAAATGGATTATGGCGTTTTTAGAAAAGCATAACGTTGGAACTGGTGCGACGCGCGTATCAACACTATCTGAAATGTCTCGTGGCACCAAAGCCATGTTAACTGAAAAGCGTGGTAAATTAGGTTTGACGGAAACTGGAAATGTATCTGCAATCATGGTAAAAGATACTTGGATTGCTTCACCAAAAATCACAAAGCGTTTATTCGAAATGATGGACCAAGTCGGCCGATTTGAAATGACGATGGTTCAAGTACTGGATTCAGCGACAAAAGTAGTTGAACACGATATGCCGATTATGTTAGACAATGCGCAGACACTTGAAACATTGCTTGGTAAGCCCAAACCAAGTATAAAAAAGCCACGTAAAACATCTGAAAAAATGACCGGTATCTGGCAAGGACAGGAAATTACCTTTGCTCGCGAATGGAGTGGGCACGTTTTTACAGATGAAGAACTGCAAAAGCTACTGACTGGATCAGAAGTCAGCTTTCCAGCTAAGTCTAAACGTGGCAAATCATACACGGCTGTTGGAAAAATGGCGAAACAAACTTTTAAGGGGAATACTTTTTATGGTTTTAAGTTGAACCCAAAAACAAAAAAAGCATAGTCAACATAGGGTTGATTATGCTTTTTTGTTTATTAATGTGTTTTCTTTTGACGTTTATCTGACAACAAAGCGATAGGAGAGCAAAGTAGTAATAAGAAAGCACATATGACATAGGTTTTACTGAATGCATGGCTTAGGGATGTATTTTTTTCCTTTTTAATTTCTGATAAAGTACTTTTCAATTCATCCCTTTGAGCCAGCAATTTAATGGCTTCTAATATGTTTTTTTGACCATTTAGTAAAGTTAAGGTACCATCAGATAGCGCAATAATACTGTTGTTTAACACTTTATTTGTTGTGGTTGTGCCCGCTAATTTTTGTAAAGAATCATTGATTTTTTGATTTCCCTCACTAATTTTAAATGTGGCATCATATAGCTTTCGGTAGTCTGTGCCTTTTTTAGGTCGGGGCAGGTTATTTTTGTTTAAAGCAGCATGCTTTAATTGTTTAGTAAATTGTTTTTGTCGCGACGTATAGTTGACATTTTTTTGATCATTGCTTGAAAAAATCTGCCTGATTCCGGATTCTGCAGTATTTTTAACATTTGGAGATAAGTTTTTTCGATTGATTATGGCTACGGAATGATTTTGTATATGAGACTTGGCTGTTGATATATTAGTATTGAGGACAGTAACTAATACGGCAATTCCCAGACAAGTACCAATTTGGCGGGAAGCATTCGTAATACCAGAGCCAATGCCAGTTTTTGATTTTGGTAAGTGCCTGACGGAAGAAACAAAAGAAACCGTAGAGAAACCGAATCCTGAACCGATAATAATCGAGAAAACAATCATTACTCTTTTTGGTGTTGTTGTAGTTATAAATGAGAATAATAGTAGGCTACCAGCTATAAGTAGCATACCAATCAAGTTTACAGGGATAGCACTGATTCTATCAGATAAACGTGTAGCTAGGGGCATTGTCACAGCAATAGCTAACGAAACGGGTATAATCATTAAAGCAGCATGCAAAGCATCATAGTTGAGTACATTTTGTAGATAATAATTAAAAATAACAGCTGGGGCGACTAGCGCAAATCCAGTCGCGAAATAAATAATACAAGATGAAGTGAATGTTTTTTCACGAAAAAGATTAAGTTCGACAATGGGTGAACTAACTTTTAGTTCTATCAGAATAAACGTGATTAACCCGATTATGCCAGCTAAAAAGCTTGACAAAATAAGCGTTGATGTCCAACCGTACTCACGGCCTTCAAGTAAACCAAAAGTAATTCCTGTTAATGATATGGTTAAAAAAAGCATGCCAGAAATATCGAAATGACCAACAAGTGTTTCATCAAAAGACTCTTTTGTAAAGAGCAGTACTAGTAGTAGAGATATTAGGCCAATCGGTACATTAAGGCCAAATATCCAGTGCCAAGACATATATTCCAAAATAAAGCCACCAGCAGCAGGGCCACCAGCTGCCGCAAGGGCAGTAATGGCACCTACAATTGCCGCAATTTTTGACATGTGTTGTTTACCAAAGAGTTCAACGCCCATGGGCAATACCAGTGGTGTAATTATTGCGCCACCCAATCCTTGAAAAGATCTAAAAACTAAAAGATACATGAGTGAGGGGGCAAACATGCAAGCTGCCGAAGATCCTGCGAAAAGAAGTAAACCAATAATCATGAGTTTTTTTCGACCAAATTTGTCGCCTAATTTTGTCGCTGTAATCATAAAAACGGCTAAGGCAAGCGTGTAGGTAGTAGCAACCCAACTAACTCCTGCCAAATTAGTATTGAATGTCGTCATTAGTTTTGGTAAAGCAATATTGACTATGGTGCTGTCTAATGTCCCCATAAACATGGCGATTGTCAGACCAATGAATCCCAAACGTTTTGTTGATTTAATCATCTTAAAATTCTCCTACTATTTTTATTCACCTTGTTTTCTCCTTTTTGTGCATCGTTATAAAAGTGTACAATTGTAGTGACGCTTGACACAGAAGTGTATTCATGTCACAATTGTGCCAACAACATATAGTATAGGCTTAAAAAAATGAAATAGAAGCGCTGAAATAAAATTGTAACTAGTTACACAGATTAAAAGATTTGTGTCAAATATAGGAGGAACTTGATGAATAACCGAATGTCGTTGCAAACAAGAGAATGGGTGCGGAGTGCATTCTTGGAGTTATTGGATGAAGTAGAAGATATTAAATCAATTACCATTTCAGATATTAGTAAACGATCAGGAATATCAAGGAGAACATTTTACCGCTACTATGCCTCTAAAGAAGATATTTTGACGGAATACATTGATATCCTAATTGAGCAGTATGGTAATGACTTACGCTCAAAAAAATTAGCAAATTTCAAAGAGTTTATCGTTTATTTTTTTAATTATTGGGGTCAGTATGATCACGAGTTGTTTATATTACAAAAGAACGGTTTATTCACCTATGTGTTAAGTGAGTTTAACAAAATGATCCCTGAGTTGTACGCGACTATTTCTGCGCCTTGGCATATTCAAAAAGAGGTGAATAGTCGTGAAATAATATATACAACAAGGTACGGGGTTGGCGGCTTATGGAACGTATACGGGGAATGGCTTGAATTTGATCGTGAAAAGATTGAAATAACGGAAGTTGCCAAAATACTAATCCAATCGTTTAATTCCTTATAAAAAATTAGGAAAGAATACACATCAACATACAGTTTTATAAAATTCTTGTGTTATTGTATAATTAAGAGAATTACATGAGAAATTATTTATAAAATGAAAGTGTGAAAATGAATGAACTATAATGCACCACATCGACATGCTGTAATTGAGTTGTCGCAATCAGCAGTTGTGCATAATTTAAAAGTGATTAAAGAGAACACGCATGCCAAAGAGATTATGGCTGTTTTGAAAGCTAATGCTTTTTCGCATGGATTACCTGAGATGGCCTCTTTGAGTATTACAGCTGGGGCTACCCGCTTTGGCATGGCCATGCTCGATGAAGCTTTGATATTACGTGATTTGGGCTATATACAACCAATTGATGTACTCGGATTAACAGATCCACGCTATGCGCGATTGGCTGCTGAACGTAATATTACGCTAGCTTTTAGTACTAAGGAGTCAATAAAAGCAGCAGCTGAACAGTTAGCTGGTACAGGATTGACATTAAAGGTATCGTTACCCGTTGACACGGGCTTAAACCGTATTGGTTTTAAAAGTCGTGAAGATTTAGTGGCAGCAATTCAAGAGGTATCAGCGCAAGATACACTCATTTTTCAAAGTATGTGGACGCATTTTGCTACTGCAGATACACCAAATGTTGACTATGTGGATTTTCAAATTTCCGAATGGCAGCGCTTGACACATGATTTACCAGTAGAACCAAATGAAAAGCATTTTGCGAATACGGGTATTGCTACTTGGTATCCCGAAAAAATTAATACGGATATTGTTCGTTTGGGTATTGGATTATTTGGCATTAACGGTTCTGTGCCAATAATGTCGATGCCATTCGAGTTGATACCAGCTTTATCATTGAAAGCTAAGGTTGTTAACAGCAAGCCACTGAAAAAAGGTGATGCGGTCGGCTATGGGGCAGAATATCATGCACCAAATGATGGGTATTTGATTACTATTCCAATTGGACATTCTGACGGTTATCCGTTCAATGGGAGTGGCATGCGTGCTCTGGTTGCGGATGGACAAATTGGTCATATTGTCGGGGGCGTAGCCATGGATCAATCAATGATCCTTGTTACTAATCCAGTTGCAGTTGGCACTACGGTGACCTTAATTGGTCGTGTTGGTGATCAAAGTATAACGATGCAGGATTTGGCTGAGCATACACAAAGTAGTATTGTGGCGTTAATGAATGATTTTGCACCGAGACTGCAACGAATAATTGTTTCATAAAAAGAAAAAGGTGAACGACATCAAGTCGTTCACCTTTTAAAATTATTGCCCCTGCTGGATTCGAACCAGCGCGTAGTGGCACCAGAAGCCACCGCCTTACCGCTTGGCCAAGGGGCAATTACTTTATATATTTTACAGAATTTGTTATCAATTTGCAAGTGGAAATTAGGAGATAAATTCGTTATACTGGTTAAAATACTTTAAGGGGGAATACTATGCAATATGCAACATATGAAAATACAGTCGCAAAGTTAGCTGCGCATCATATTACGATTTCAGATATCGCGCGAATAGCCTTTAACAATGAGCAATCGTATGTCGAAGGATTAACAATTGAACAAGTAGAAGATGCAGTTGAAAGTATCTTACATAAGCGGGTTGTTCAGCACCAGGTATGGGTTGGTTTAGAACTTGATCGTTTGGCCGAAGCTCATTTGCTAGAAGCACCATTGCAAGATTTGGTTGAAAATGATGATGGGCTTTTCGGTGTTGATGAAACTATCGGTACAGCAATTGCAATGTCCTTTGATACAATTGGTGTCACAAACTATGGTTACATTGATAAAACAAAAGTTGGCCTTGTTGGCGAATTAGATCGTAAAGGAAAAACTTCTGAAGTGGTAACAACGTTTGCAGATGATATTGTGGGCGCACTGGCCGCAGCTGCAGCATCTAAGGTTGCGCACAAGTATGCGACCGGTAGAGTTGATTCTGTTCTACCAAACCAAGATAACGCTTAGGCGTTATTTTTTTGTAGTTAAATTTGCATAATAGGTCTAGACCAATTATACTATAATTATAGACTTCATTATTATCGTTGTAGAGGCAAGATTGAGGAGGAATGTGCTGCGTGGTGACTTCACTTCGCGTACGAAATATTATGGCAAAACTAATTAAAAACATTGATCTTTACACAGGGTATCAACATATGGAAGATGCCTTCATGCGTTTTACAGATACGGTTGAGGAAGTCGGTTACATGATTGACTTCAAGGAAAAAGCTGATGACGAATTGATTAATGAGGCATCAGGAAAGATAATTGTTCCAGGGTTTATTGATGTTCATAAACATGGCGGTTATGGATTAGACACGATGGATGGTGATCCCGAAAAGTTAAACACCATGATTAATAAGATGGTTACGGAAGGCATTACATCACTATTCCCAACAACAATTACACAGTCACCAGAAAATATTGAACGTGCTTTAAAAAACATTGATCAAGTCGCCAAAACTAATCCGGTTATTCAGGGGATTCATTTGGAAGGACCTTTTATTAACAAAGTCTTCATGGGTGCACAGCCTGAAGAATATATTATTGATCCAAACACAGAACTTCTGAAAAAATGGTATGCACTTTCAGGCGAACGTATTCGATTAGTGACCTATGCGCCAGAAAATGGCGGTATTCCTGATTTTGAAGAATTTATGCTACAGCATAACATTATTCCATCAATTGGACATTCTAACGCGACACGAGCACAATTGGTACACTCGCGTGCAACACATATTACTCATTTGTATAATGCCCAAAGGCCATTACAACATCGTGAACCTGGTGTTACAGGACATGCTATGCTAGAGGACGCAATTACTGGTGAATTAATCGCTGATGGTTTTCATATTGTACCTGACATGTTACAATTAGCTTTTAGAATCAAAGGCGCTCAAAAATTAGAACTAGTAACAGATTCCATGCGAGCTGAAGGATTAGGAAATGGTATATCTGAACTTGGCGGACAAAAAGTTACTGTTAAAGATAAGCAAGCGCGCTTAGATAATGGTCACTTGGCTGGTTCTGTACTGGCTTATGATGATGCGTTCACCAACATTCAAAAATTCACAAGTGCTGATATTAATGATGCAGTGCAAATGAGTTCAGTTAACCAAGCACGTGAGTTTGGACTAACCCAAAAAGGCAACTTATCCGAAGGGAAGGATGCTGACTTTAACATTTTTGACAAGGAATTGCATTTAGAGGCGACGTATTCACTTGGTCGCCGTTTTGCACGGTAAAACAATGGCTAAACCTCGATATATTGAAATTCACAATCAAATATTGTCACGTATCGAAGCTGGTGAGTGGCGATCACAAGAACGTTTACCTGCTGAAAGAGATTTGGCACTTGAATTTAACGTGTCGCGTATGACATTACGCCAAGCAGTTCAAACATTGGTTGACGAAGGCATATTGGAGCGTAAAGTAGGATCAGGCACTTACGTCGCTGAACAGAAGGTTTCTGAACGTGCCCTGGGTGTCACTAGTTTTACAGAATTAATGGCAGCTACAGGTCGAACGCCGCATACGGTGACGGTTAGCTATAAGACCACGACGCCATCCGCTTCGGAAATTGAGCATTTGCAACTGGATAGTACAGATAAAGTATTGATCATGGAGCGTTTACGTTTGGGGGATGATGAACCTATTTTACTAGAACGTACAACCTTGCCAGTCCAATTAATTGAGTCATTCACTCGTGGCGCATTGACAGAATCATTGTACGCCACATTAGCATCAGCGGGAGTATACCCTGGACATGCTGAACAAACAATTACGGCCACGTTAGCAAATGAAAGATTGTCGGAATTATTACAGATAAAAAGAGGTGATCCAATTTTATCTGTGCGACAGGTCTCATATGATCAACATGATACGCCGTTTGAATATGTGCGATCATATTATGTAGGTGAGCGTTTCGAATTTACTTTAACAAGATAAAAAGATGGTTGATCTATGATCAACCATCTTTTTTTATTTATGATTAAACTTCTTAGCCAGGAAGTCACCGGTAACTTGAACAGTTAACACCAATATTAAGACAAGCAGTGTAGCTACCAAAGTTGTGTCAGTTGCAAAACGATTGTATCCGTATGAAATGGCCATATTACCTAGACCACCAGCACCAATGGCACCAGCCATGGCAGTTAAACCAATCAGACTAATTAAAGTCACAGTCGATACACGAATGATTTCTGAAAGGCCTTCCCGTAAATAAACGCCAAAGACAATATCCCAAAATGATGAACCCACTGACTGAGCAGCTTCAACAATTCCGCTGTCAACTTCGCTCAAGGCTACCTGTATTTGACGCGCATAGAAAGGGAATACACCCAATGATAATGGCACTAAAGCAGCTGTGGTACCAATTTGAGTACCAATGAGGAGCTTTGTAAATGGTGCGATAAAGGCCAGCAAAATAATAAATGGAATAGCACGGAAAAGGGACACGACCTTATCAAAAATCCAAAATGAAGCTTTGTTCGGTGCAATACCGTTGGGTGCAGTAATGATTAATCCAAGACCAAAAATTAGCCCAAGTATGCCACCAAAAATAGCTGACCAAAAAGTCATATACAGCGTTTGAATAATTGATGTCCACCAACCAGTATCGCCGCTCCAACCTTGATAAACAACGTTAGGGAATGTATTTGTAAACCATTGACTCATAATTAGTTGCCTCCTTTAAGAATTGTAACTTCAACATGATGATCATGTAATGTAGATAGGGCTGTTTGCACTTGCGTGGGTTCACCTGACAAAATAACAAGCAAAGATCCAACTGGTGTATCCTGCAAGACTTCGATATTACCATACAGAATGTTTGCCGTAACATTGAAATCACGGAACAAGCTAGCGATTAATGGTTCATCAGTTGTTTCACCAACATAGGATAAACGAGCAAAAATTTCGCCTTCTTTTAACTCATTAACTAGTGGTTCGTGCCTAATTGTTTCAATGGCTTTATCAATATTTGTAGCTGTTTCAATAAATTCTCGTGTCAACTGTTGCTTTGGCTGGGCAAATATTTCCAAAAGTGAGCCGCGTTCAATGATTTCACCATTTTGCATCACAGCCACTTTATTTGCAACTTCCTTGACGGCCTGCATTTCGTGCGTAATTAATACAATTGTTAAACCAAATTCCTGGTTTAGCTTTTTTAATAGGGCCAAAATTTGATTCGTTGTTCTAGGATCCAATGCGGAAGTTGCTTCATCAGAAATTAAAATTTCAGGATCATTGGCTAACGCACGAGCGATAGCGACACGTTGTTTTTGACCACCAGAAAGTTGTGAAGGGTATTGTTCTGCACGATCAGATAGATCAACTAATTCGAGTAGCTCAGCTACTTTAGCTTTCTTTTCATCGTCTTTTAATTTACTGTGTTGCAATGCGAAGGCAACATTTTCTGTGACTGTTCGTTCATTTAATAAATTGAAATGTTGGAAAATCATTCCAATCTTTCGACGGCGAACGCGCAAGTCATTTGTGCCAATGCGTGTTTTTTTAGCATCCTGACTATCAGCCTGAAAAAAAGTTTCTCCATTAACAGTTACAGAACCACTAGTTGGTTCTTGTAGTAAGTTAATTACACGTACAAGTGTTGACTTTCCAGCACCAGAATAGCCTACGATACCGTAAACATCACCACGTTCAATATTGATGGAAACGTTTTTGACAGCTTCTATGGTGCGCTTTTTTTGATGGAAAGTGACATCGATATTTTTTAGTTCAATGATTGGTTCGGTCATTTTTCATAACTCCTAATTAGTTCTTTGATTACAGCAATATGTTGATTATAATCTGTTAATCGGATATTTTCATTGGGTGCATGGTCTAATGTATGTGCGTATCCTACACCCAAGCTAGCTATGGGTGCGTTCAATGCTTCGTGAATGTAATACATTGGGCCAGTACCGGGTGACGTTGGCATAATAACTGGATGCTGATGATAATACTTTTCAGTGATATCAATAACACGCAAAATTTCGGGATCCGACATGTCACTGCGATATCCTGGTTGACCTAACGTCTTAGTTACCACGATATCAGAAAATCCTTCATTTTGGAAATGCTGTTTAATTTGTTGCAAGGTTTTGTCAGGATCCATATTAGGAACTAAACGTGCTTCAAGTTTAGCAGAGGCAACAGCAGGCAAAACAGTTTTTACACCGTCACCTAAATAGCCACTTTGAATACCTTCTATATTTAATGTTGGTTGAAAATATAATGTTTCTTTTAGGTCATCGCCAGTTTTATCACTTAAAAGTGGCGAGGTTAGACCATGTTGTTGAATCAATGTGTCTCTTGTTGTAGGAAGATTTCTAACCAGTTCTTTTTCTCGTTGATTAGGGATGGCTACATCGTCATAGAATCCTGGGACAGCAATGTGACCTTCTCTATCAAATAGGGTTGCTAAAGCTTGGGTCAGACGCCAAGCAGCAGAATCTACGACACCAGCTAAAGATGAATGAAGATCGGTCTTTGCTGTTTTTACATCAACATTGAATGTTACGATACCCTTGTTACCACCAAAAATCTCCACCACATCATGCACGTTTTTTCCGCCTGATTCCCAAATAACTAAATCTGCGAATAGTTGATCTTGATACTTACTTAAGTATTCATCCAAGTGCTGAGAGGATGATTCTTCAGAACCTTCAATAATAAAAGTGATATTTACTGGTAAATGACCTTCGTGTTCAGTTAAGTAATCTTCGATAGCTGTCAAGCGGGCAGTGATGTTTCCTTTGTCATCATCAGTTCCGCGTCCGTATAATTTACCGTCATGTTCAGAAAGCGTCCAAGGATCTGTTTGCCACAATGATATTGGTTCTACTGGTTGTACATCATAGTGATTATAGATAACTAGCGTCTGAGCATCAGGGACGCTGCTCCTAAATTGCGCTAATACGAATGGCGCAAAATAAGTATCATCATAGGTTACTTGAGCACCTAATTCACGAAAAGTTGTCGTCAAGAGTTGAGCTGCTTCGGGTAAACAGCGATGAGTTGCCGAAACACTGGGTAGTGCAACTAAATCGCGGAGTAAGTTTAGATATTTTTGATTAGAGCTCATGTTCATTTATTACCTTCCACAGAAATTATGTACGCGCCGAGGCGCATGTCTTTACTTGTTATAGTCCCAAACTGTAACTTCCGCTGAACCGTAATATTTTTTAACTAGTTTCTTTGTCTTATCAGTTTGCAATGACTTCACGACCTTTTTGTAAGTCTCGTTGTCTTTGTCTTTCTTATTGGCAGCGATGAAGTTGAAGTATTGTTCAGTTTCCTTATTCAAACCTTCCACGTAAATGGCTGAATTGACATCTAAGTTAGCTGATACGGCGTAATTGGTGTTCACCACGGCACCAGCAACTTTTGAATCATCTAACGATTTAGCGGTTTGCGAAGCATCAACCGGCGTAATCGTCAAGTTTTTAGGATTTGATGTAATATCTTTTGGTGTAGCTGTGTCAGTATCTTTAATCTTAATTAGTCCTGCTTCAGCCAAAAGATGAATACCACGGTTTTCGTTAGTGACATCGTTAGCTACCAAAATTTGGTCACCAGACTTAAATTCAGAGATCTTCTTATATGATGTTGAATATATACGAAGTGGTGTTGTCCAAGTGTCTCCAATAGAAACAATGTTAGTCTTGTAAGTCTTGTTCCAGTTCTTCAAAAAAGGATAGTTTTGGAAAGCATTCAGATCAATGTCACCATCTGCTAAGGCTTTGTTCGGTTGTGAATAGTCAGTGAATTTCTTTGTTTTCAAAGTAATGCCGTACTTATCTTTGGCAGTTTTAATAGTGGAAGCCCAGATTTCATCTTCCGCTTTTGATCCAGCCATTACACCAATAGTAACGGTCTTAGATTCTGTTTTTCCTTGTCCACCAAATGATAGGTAGGCCGCACCAGCGATAACGACAACGGCAACACCAGCGATAATATAGTTCTTTTTCTTACTCATAATAAATTCTCCCTTAGTATCTCATTCTTATTTTGAAAAATCTTTATCCCAAGCAGGTAGTTCAACACCATCATATTGCTTATTAATGGCTTTCTTAACGGCATCTGTTTGGTAAGCCTTCACAACTTGTTTATAAGTTTTATTGTCTTTATCTTTGCTGTTTGCGGCAATAATGTTAACCCATTGATGTGAATTCTTGTTGATTGGTTCAACGAAAATAGCTTTTTTATAGTCCAATTTAGCTGAATCTGCATAAGTACCGTTGATTACTGCGCCTTGGATGTCAGATAAGGTACGAGCTGTTTGATCGGCAGCTAATTCTTTAATTTTCAAATTTTTAGGATTTTTTGTGATGTCTTTAACTGTTGCAGTCGTTAGACCATTTTTTAAATCAATTAATCCAGCAGATTTTAAAACATACAGTGACCGGCTTTCATTTGATGGATCATTTGGTACGGCGATTGTGTCGCCACTTTTGAACTGAGAAACCTTGGTGTATGTTTTAGAATACAATCGGATAGGTGAAATAACCGTGTCGCCGATTGAAACAATTTTATTACCGGTTGCTTTATTTGACGCCTTTAAGAATGCATAATGCTGGAAGGCGTTAAGATCAATGTCGCCTGCAGCCAAGGCTTTGTTTGGTTGTGAATAATCTGTAAATTCTTTGAATTTAATTGTAATGCCATATTTATCTTTAGCAGTTTTCTTAACAGTATTCCAAATGGCTTGGTCTTGTTTAGAGCCAGACATTATGCCGATGGTTACTGTTTTTGACGATGTTTTTGAGTGCTGCCCAAAGCTGGCGTAAGCGGCACCAGCAATTACAATCACTGCAGCACCACCAATAAGCCATTTGGTTTTTTTACTCATAATATATATTCTCCTCAATATTCCCAAATAACGTGCAAAACGGATTTTTAAAACAAACAACAGAACGAAACAGTTTTGATGAGTTCAAAAAAGCCGTTTCCATATCATAGTCATAGATACAGAAACGGCTAAAAAATAGCGTGTTACCATTCTGAGTTGTAGATATTTGTTACCAAATATTTGCTCACTAACCATCAGGCATCGGGAGATGATCCTAGCCGAATGGTGTGCCCGGTAACGGGGGCCAAGTCGTTGTATGCTTAACGGTAAACCGATTCGCATACACCAATCACAGGTCATTTTCACAATCGCACTCACGCTGGCTCTCATCAACCGTCAGCTTTCTTAGCTTCGATAAATTGCTACTTTTCTGTTCAATTTGTTTTCGTTTTAAAAATCGTTATAGCCTATAATAACTAGATTATATTTATTTGTCAAATGTTTTATTTAATTCTTGAATAATAACAAGAAAACAACAAACATAATTATGCTGGAACCAAGTAGCGCGAAAGTGCCAAAGATACCAGAAAGAACAGCAGAAGAGAAGGCACCAACCATGAAAAAGACAACTAATATTGAAAATACCCATGCATTATGTAGAAAAATATGGTCACGGTTAATAAAGTATTTTACGAGATTGGTACCCACATTACGTAAATTACCAGTTGACATAACGCTTGTGAAAGGTAGACCACGTAATTTGGGGAATGAGTCTAATTGCATTGCTAATAGAAAGGATAGTGCCGATATGATGACCGTACTAGCTAGGTGATGATTAAAGACACCAATCATTGCAATACCAATAAATTCGATCAAAATACTGTGCTGTTGTAAGGATAATTTGCCGGCTGGAACAAAATGATTTAATACAGTATTAAATGCAGCCCCAAGCACGAAGAAAATGATTGGGATAACAAAAAATAAGGTTGCTTTCCAGTGTCCTTGGGCAAGGTGGAATCCTGCTTGGATAATATTTCCAGTTTGTAAGCTAGCAAATCGTTCGTGGTGGTATTCAAATGTGTACGAGTCGATAAAACCCGAATTCATGACGAGCAGTAGACCAATACGCAATCGTTCTTGCATTGGATTTTTATTCTTCAATATCATAACATCTCCTAAAAAATATTATTTTAACACGCCTGATTTGCTAATACTAGTAAAAAATAGATATACTGATACTACCATTCGGAGAGGGGAAGTTAATTGATAAAATTGAAGATAGTAGTATTTACATTTTTGTTTGCCATGATGGGTGTCTTAACGGTTTCCGCAGATGGCGATTATCGTATTACTGATTTGAATGAGGTTGTACGAATTGATGCCAATGGGGATGCGCGTATTACTAAAAAGGTCACTTATCATTTTGATGATGAGATGAACGGTGTGTATTTTAAAGAATCACTTAAAAAAGGAACTGCTTCACAATCGTTACAGTGGGGAGGATTAACTTCAATTGAGGTTAGCCATAACAATGGGGAAAAGCAGACTATTTTACCTCGTCAGGGTGATAGTAGTTATGGTTATGTTGAAACAAAAACCAGTCAGCAGGTTCAAGAAAAAATATATTATCCAGTCCAAGAGAATGATCAGTTGACAATGTTTTATCATTACACTTTAAAAGGTGTCGTGGTAAATTGGGATGATATTGCTGAGATAAACTGGTTACCTATAGGAACTAGGGACGTTGCCATCGAAAAATTACGTTTGGAATTTGCACTACCTAATCAACCAGCATCAACTTTAAAGGCTTGGGTACATGGTCGGTCGGTGGGACATGTTCTTGTGAATAAGAAACAGGCGAACATAACAGTTAACAGCAAGAAAATTGGCCCCGATGATACCGTCGAAGTCCATACTTATTTTGATACCAGCCAGACACCGTTGAATACGAATAAGAAGTCAGGTAACCGTGCTGCCTATATTCAAAAGCAAGAAAAAGCGATTGCGTTAAAAAATAAGAAATCCCTACAGATAAAGAAAGTAATTGGATTCATTGTTTCTCCAATTGTTATTATGATACTCGTATTCATTATTATGCTAAAAACTATCCAACGACGAAAGCTATTACAAAGCGCGCGACAACAGAGCGGTGTAACTGGTGACATTGTCCATATCTTTGATATACCAAATGATATTGGACCAGCGCTGGTCAGCGAACGAATTGCTAAATCAGTTACAAATGCGAAACTTATTATTGCAACACTGCTCGATTTGATTGCCCGTCGCAAAATTGCAATGACATATGACGATATTCAAAAGCAAGATGACATAACCTATTCAGTTTTGGATGAAACGAATTTACAGCCATTTGAGTTAGTTTTCATTAATATGATTTTTGGTAAGTATCGTAGAGCGGTTGTACATGCCGAATTTAAGCAGCCAGAATCGGGGGTGTCAAATCGGATTAAAAAAGATATCAGTTCTTTTACAAAAGCACTAAAGGAAGCTGAAAAGCAGGCTTCAATAATTGACCATGTACTGACTAACAAAATAAAAAGTCAGCAATTTTTTCTAACGCTAGCCCTAATTATTAGTACAATAATATCTACTTTTTTGTTAGGAATTTTTGCTTATAGTACACAAGCATGGTCCATGTGGTATGTTATTTTTACGGAAATTATTGTTGTCATATTAGTTCTTATTTTTAGTATTAAACCAGCAATATTTTATAAGGTTCCTGATGGCTTTCAGGAAAAATGGCAGTGGGATGGATTTGCCAAAATGTTACACGATATTGCTCATTTAGAGAATAAAACGGTTTTGGACGTACAACTTTGGGATAAGTTGTTGGCCTATGCTATCATATTTGGCGAGGCAAAAAATGTCGCAAAACAAATGAAAGTTTGGTCACAAAAGGTTGATACAGATGATTCTATAATTTTTGTGCCAATCATGTTATATGGCGATGACTGGAGCGAGAGCTTGATTTATAATATTGAAAATGACGGTGCTTTTCACGTCGATAATAATGTGAATGGCGACGGTGGGGGATTTTCCGCTGGCTCATCAGGAGGTGCAGGGGGCGGCAGTGATGGTGCTTTCTAAAATGATAAAATTTCCAAACAAAAATGACACGTACTTAGAAAAATTTGTTATACTATAAACATAAGTTAATTTCTGAGGGAGTAACTGACGGAATGATCGTGGCTGAATCGTCAAAGCAAAACAGCAATGTTTTATATCGCGCTTTATTGCGCCGGTTTAGCATTAAACAGTGAGACTCATGTAAACACACTTTTATTTGTGTTTACATGAGTTTTTTCTTTTGTTGGTAAAAACTTGGAAATTTATTTGAAAGAATAAGGAGATATTCAACATGGCAGATAAGCCACTCTATAATCAAGATAACACAGAAGTGTTATCTCATTTGCAGACGGATGCTAGTAAGGGGCTTTCGAGTTCTGAAGCTAATAAGCGTCTTGAGCAAAATGGCGCTAATCAATTGAATGAAGCTAAGTCAACGAATTTAGTCCAAAAATTTATTAATCAATTTAAGGACTTGATGATTGCTATTCTGTTGGCCGCCGCCATTGTTGCCGCATTTACTGGAGAAGTGGTTGATGCAATTTTCATTTTAGCTATTGTTATTATTAACGCCATTTTTGGTGTTTTCCAAGAAGCTAAAGCTGAGGATGCGATTAATGCCCTAAAAGAAATGTCGACACCAAATGCTAGTGTAATTCGTGATGGTAAAGAAACTTCAATTAAGTCCACAGAATTAGTAGTCGGTGATATTGTTCGTTTGGAAGCTGGAGATATTGTACCAGCTGATGTACGTTTGATTGAATCTGCGTCCTTGCAGGTTGAAGAGGCATCGCTGACCGGTGAATCTGTGCCAATCAATAAGAGTGCGGAAACACTGCAAGAGACAGATTTGCCCCTCGGTGATCGTACAAACTTGGGATTCATGAACACTAATGTGACTTATGGTCGTGGTGTTGGTGTCGTCACAGGTACTGGTATGCAAACTGAGATTGGTCATATTGCTGGTATGTTAGAAGCAACGGATGAAACTAAGACACCATTGCAAGCAAACTTGGCTAAGTTGGGACAAGTATTAACTTATTTGATTCTCGGTATTGCTGTGGTCACTTTCATCGTTGGTCTAGCACGTGGTAAGGAAACAATTATTGACATGTTGTTGACCTCAATTTCTCTAGCGGTGGCGGCAATTCCAGAAGGATTACCTGCCATTGTAACAATAACCTTAGCATTAGGAACAACGCGTATGGCCGCTCGTCATGCACTAGTTCGTAAACTACCTGCGGTAGAAACGCTAGGCTCTACAGATATTATCGGATCTGATAAAACAGGTACCTTGACACAAAACAAGATGACTGTGGAGAAATTAGTCGTCAATACTGAAATTTCTGATGCTGCTACTACTGAAGAATTGACGGGAACTTACGCTCGCTTAGCAGATATTCTGGCTTTAAATAACGATACAAAGCGAACTGAAAATGGTTTTATCGGTGATCCTACAGAAACAGCTTTGATTGCTTTTAATGAAAATCATGGGCGTGATTTAGATAAGCTGTTTACAGAAATGCCACGTGTGGCCGAGCTTCCGTTTGATTCAGAACGTAAATTAATGTCAACTGTTCATCCGGCACCGACTGGCTATATTATAACTGTCAAAGGCGCACCTGATGAATTACTTAAGCGTGCGACACGAATTGAGATTAATGGTGAAATTAAGCCATTATCTGATGACATTCGAGCAAAGCTCTTGTCGATTAACTCAGAGTTAGCAACGCAAGCTCTTCGTGTACTTGGTTTTGCTTATAAGACAGTTGACCAAATACCTGGCAATCTGGATACAGAAACGGTTGAGCAGGAACTAGTATTTACCGGATTCGTTGGCATGATTGATCCAGAACGTCCTGAAGTTGCACAAGCCGTTGCAGAAGCTAAAGCAGCTGGTATTCGTCCAATGATGATTACTGGTGACCATCGAGATACAGCAGCTGCTATTGCTATTCGATTGGGTATATTGGATGAAGCGGATAAAGAAACAGCTGTTATTTCAGGATCTGATTTAGATGCAATGAGCGAAGAGCAATTTGCACAAAATGTTGATAAATATAATGTTTATGCACGAGTAGCGCCTGAGCATAAGGTTAAAATTGTTAATGCTTGGCAAAAGAAGGGCAAAGTCGTTGCCATGACAGGAGACGGTGTTAATGATGCCCCAGCCTTGAAGACAGCTGATATTGGTATTGCCATGGGTATCACCGGTACAGAAGTATCCAAGGGTGCTTCTGACATGGTTTTGGCTGATGATAACTTTGCTACGATCGTTCATGCCGTTGAAGAAGGACGTAAGGTCTTTGCCAACATACAAAAGGCTTTGCAATACTTATTGGCCTCAAACTTAGCTGAAGTTATTGCAATTTTCGTTATGACATTATTGGGCTGGAATATATTGGCACCAATCATGATTTTATGGATTAACTTAGTAACAGATACTTTGCCAGCTATTGCATTAGGTATTGAACCGGCTGAAAAAGGTATTATGAAGAATAAGCCCAGAGGTCGTGGCGCTAGCTTCTTATCAGGTGGTGTTGGACCAGCAATTATTTGGCAAGGGATTTTGCAAGCTGTGATTGTGTTAAGTGTTTATGGGTTTGCGTTAGCAGCTCCTGTTCATCCAGAAGTACATTTGGCGCACCAAGATGCCTTGACAATGGCATTTATGACGCTTGGTTTAATGCAAATGTTTAATGCTATTAACGTAAAATCTGTCTATGGCTCAATGATTGGGCCGCAAGCTTTCCAAAACAAAATGTTTAACTGGGCATTGTTAGGATCTGTCTTAGTAATGGCTGCAGTTGTTGTTATTCCAGGTTTGAACCCACTTTTCCACGTATCACATTTGGATGGTTATCAATGGGCTATTGTGTTAGTGGCTGGAATGAGTATCATTGTCATCGTAGAACTGGTAAAATTGATACAGAGATCAATTTTCAAAAAAGGATAAACAACATTGGCAAAATTCAACCCCAAACAAGCACAAGTTTACGTACAAACATTGCAAGAAGTATTAACAATAACTCAAGACACTGCTGATCGTGTAGCACCATTTTTTACAAAGTTAGATGATGCAAAAGAAGCGAATGCTGTTGCAGATATCCCTGCAGCAGAATTCGCCGAAATCAAAGCAGAATTTGAAGACGCTGTAGCAGCATATCAAAAGAATGCTCAAATTTTAAATGCGGTTCAAGCACCTGTTCGTTTGTTGGGATTGCATAAATCATTGGCTAAAAATTATAGTGCCTATGCTGGAGCAACCAATATGATGAGCGAGGCATTAAATGTTGCCGATCAGACAGTAGATGACGTATTATACGTTAAATCAGAGGAAGACCAGGAACTTTATCTTGGCAAAATACAAGCAAATGTTTCAAAAATTATGATGGGTGCCGGTCGTTAAGAACGGTAACTTGCTATTAATATAAGGTTTGAAAAACGAGTAACTTACTCAGTAAGTTACTCGTTTTTTATTACATTAATTTTTTAAGTGTTTGCTGTGTGAAATAACCATTTTCTAGCTGCTTGGCCAAAGGAATAATATTTTTTTGCCAATTAGTATATTGTTTTTCCGATATTGAAGAAATCCTCTCAAGCTCAGACAAGGAGTCAATAACAAACCCTAGGTTGTATTGAAGGATTAAATGACCAATTGCACTTTGATTCCAAGCAATTAATGGCAAGCCAGCGCGCAAATATAGGCTAGCTTTGTGTGGTGCATTGAATCGTGTGTAGGTTTGGTATGTTTTGTCCTCAAAATCACTATCCCATAATAAGCCAAAACCATCATGAAAAGCATCTAAAATACTGGTAGGGTCGAAGTTTTCACGATAGTTAATGTTTGAAGGAAAGGTCACGTCAGCCCAACGCTTTGGTCTTGAACCAAAAAGCTCTATTTTGGGGCCATTATAATGTTTAAGCCACGGAGATTTTTGAAAAGTACCCGCAAAGTTAATTTTGTGACTAAAAGTAGCTTTTTTAGTGACGTCACCTAAATAATCAAAAAAAGGTTGAATAATGGCAGGTACGTGAACACCCAATTTCTTAAGTTCATCATACATTGCTTGCGAATGAACGATAATGGTGTCGTAGCTATTTAACACATTTATTTCCCAAGATGCTGTTTTAATCAAGCGTAAGGGCTCAATATCATGAATCAATAGAGCGCTCTGTGCCTGATGTTTACTCAAGACCATGATAAGTTCAAGTTCAAAATCAGCGCTCATATAAGTTGGAAATTGGTGGATGACCTGATCACCCGGATTTACCATATTTAGCCATGATCGAATCTTTTGTTGACGTGTTTCGCTGTCAAAACGTCCATCGTTATAGCGTTCTAAAGGTAAAATTTTCCAACCAGTTGCAGCGGCAATTGCTGCGTAGTCCGCTTTTGCTTTTAAAGCACCTGGTGGCATCCAGGGTTCTATTGTATGAGTTATAAAGTTTGTCATAGTACGATTATATCAAAATCCGAACATTTTTAAATGTTTTTTGTCAAAAAACGAACTATAAAATAACAAAACGTTAAATATTCGGATATAAAACAGACTTTTAATCAAATTCTAAGAAAAAAGCTGCTTAAAAAACGGATAATAAGAGCATAAAGAATATTTGGAGAAAAGATATGCAACGTTCAGCAAAAATTGGTATTGGTGTAGCAGCAGTAGTCGTTATTGGTGGTGGTATTTATGCCGCAACGCAAAAGTCTTCTACTAAAAGTACAGGATACGCTGTAGCTTTGGTTACTGATGGCGGTGGTATTGACGACCGATCATTTAACCAATCAGCATGGGAGGGATTGAAAGCCTATGGAAAGGCTAACAACCTCGAACAAGGGAAAGGTGGTTATAATTATTTCCTAAGTTCAGATACTTCGGATATAAAAACTAATTTGCAAACTGCTGTTAAGGGTGGTTACAAATTAGTATATGGTGTGGGATTCGCAGCCGCCCCTGCCGTTACTAGTGTTTCTAAGGCTAATTCTAAGACTAATTTTGCGATTATTGATTCAGTCGTAAACAACAAAAACGTAGCTTCATTGCTATTCAAGTCAGAACAATCATCTTATTTGGCGGGTGTCGCTGCGGCAAAGCAAACTAAGTCAAAGACCGTTGGTTTTGTCGGCGGTATTCACAGTGACACAATTGACACTTTTGAAGCTGGCTTTAAAGCTGGTGTGAAAGATACAGACAGCAGCATCAAGGTCATTACGCAATATACAGATTCATTTACAGATGCAGCTAAAGGAAAGACAATCGCGGCTTCAATGGTTGCAAATGGTGCTGATGTGATTTTCCAAGCTGCCGGTGGCGCAGGTAATGGTGTGTTTGCCGAAGCCAAGGCAGAAAACCAAAAGTTAGCTGCAAATGCAGATAAAAAGGTCTGGGTCATCGGTGTCGATCGTGATCAAAAAACTGATGGTAACTATAAAGATAAAGATGGTAAAGCGTCAAACTTTACTTTAGTATCTGCAGTTAAGCGCGTTGACAGTGCGGTTGAAGATGTGGCAAACAAGGCGAAAAACGATAAGTTCCCTGGTGGAAAGACCATTACATATGGACTGAAGCAAAAAGGGGTAAGCTTATCAAAGGATTCAGCTTCAGAAGATGTTTGGTCAGCAGTTCAGACGGCACAAAAGAAGATTATTAGTGGGAAAATCACTGTGCCAGTGCATCCTTAAAAACGAACAGCTAAGTAAAAAATTATCGATTAATAAGTCGATAATTTTTTTGATGTAATATTGAACTCAAAAATAAAGAGGCCAGTTTCTGCTACAATTTCTTGGATACAGATTAATAACATTTCTAAAAAACAGATGACTTTTCGTAAGACATAAACAGGTTAGCTGCATTTCAGTATCAATTGTTATATGCTTTTAGATTAAAATCTAACATTATCTGGTCTAACCAATCGTTTTTTTGTTATACTAAATATATTATGAAAAAAATATGGATAATTCTCACAACGCTTGCAGTTAGTTTCATTGCAATGGCGTCTGTTACGACCGTCAGCGCAGCAAAACCAAACTACATCATCACAACGGATGCAACATATCCGCCGTTTGATTTTCAAGATAGCAATAATCAATATACAGGTATTGATCAAGAAATCTTGAAAACTATCGCAAAACGTGAAGGATTCACGTACACATTAAAGCCTATGAGCTTCAATGCTGCAACGCAATCGGTCACATCAGGTCAAGCTGATGGGATTATCGCTGGTATGTCAATTACTGACGAACGAAAAGAAGTGTTTGACTTTGGAACGCCTTATTATAAATCTGGTATTGCATGGGCAGTAAAAAAAGGATCTAATATCAAATCGTTAAGCGATTTAAAAGGGAAAACCGTTGCCTTAAAGACGGGAACTGCGGGTGCTGATTACGCACTTTCAATTCAAAAGCAGTATGGCTTCAAGGTTACCTATTTTAATGATTCAGATACGCTATACAATGATGTTGTGAATGATAATGCACAGGCAACATTTGGTGATTTACCAGTGTTGCAATACAGTATTAAAAATGGCACAAAGTTGAAAGTTATGAACGCGAAGTCACCATATGAATCAGGATGGTATGGATTCGCCGTTAAAAAGGGCCAAAACAAACAACTTTTAGCTTCTTTTAACAAGGGATATGCAGCAATTAAAAAAGACGGTACATATGACAAAATTATCAAAAAATATCTTGGTGCACCAGCATCGGATTTCACTGGTAAAAAGTCGGATAATAACTCAGTATTAGGTATTTTAAAAGCCAACAATGGGGCGTTCATGCGTGGCTTGTGGCAAACATTGTTGTTAACGATTTTGGGTATTATCTTAGCCTCAATTTGGGGCGTAATTCTAGGAGTCATGGGTGTTAGTCAAAACAGCGCAGTTCGTGGTTTGTCAACAACACTTATTTATATTTTCCGTGGTTTGCCATTGATGGTATTGGCATTCTTCATTTATATTGGCTTGCCAGGAGTGATTGGAACAAAGATACCCGCCTTTACAGCGGGACTAATTACCTTAATCTTAAATGAAGGTGCTTATACAGGGGCCTTTGTACGTGGTGGCTTTGAAGCCGTTGATAAAGGTCAGATGGAGGCAGCACGAAGTCTAGGGTTCACTTATAATCGTTCGATGCGTAAGGTCATCATGCCACAAGGATTGAAGATTATGGTACCAAGTTTCATTAACCAATTTATCATCACGTTGAAAGATACCTCAATCTTGTCAGCCATCGGTATTTTAGAGTTAACACAAACTGGAACCTTAATTGTGTCACGTAATTCGCAAGGTTTCCGTGTGTGGGCTATTGTGGCTGTGATATACTTAGTCGTTATTACATTACTCACGTGGTTGAGTAATTGGGTAGAAAAGAGGACACGTGCATGAGTGAAGCACAAACTAAAGTTAAAGTACATGTCGATAAAGTTAATAAATCATACGGTTCGAACCATGTTTTGCGTGATATTTCCTTAGATATCAATGAAAATGAAGTTGTCGTAATGATTGGACCATCTGGTTCAGGTAAGTCAACATTCTTACGTATGTTGAATCAGTTAGAAACGCCTGACAATGGTACAATCGTTGTTGATGGCTACGATCTTTCTCATAAAGGCACAGATATTAATAAAGTTCGTGAAAATATTGGTATGGTTTTCCAAAGCTTCAATTTATTTAATAACTATACTGTTTTAGAAAATATCATGTTGGCACCTGTTGAACTTGGTAAGATGGATAAAGAAAAGGCCGAAAAAAAGGCCCGTGAATTACTGGAAACGGTTGGTCTAGCTGAAAAAGCAGATGTATCAGTGAATTCATTATCTGGTGGACAAAAGCAACGTATTGCTATTGCACGTGCCTTAGCCATGGAGCCAGATATTATGCTCTTCGATGAACCAACATCCGCTTTGGATCCAGAAATGGTTGGGGATGTTTTGGATGTTATGAAGAATTTGGCCGGATCAGGTATGACAATGATTATTGTGACACACGAAATGGGATTTGCTAAACAAGTGGCGGATCGGGTTGTGTTCTTTGAATCAGGTAAGATTCAAGAATCTGGTGTACCAGAACAAGTTTTCAATGCACCAAAAAATGAGCGTTTACAAGAATTCTTGAGCAAAGTTATGCATGCATAATAGCGTAAACAAAAAACAATTAAGTAAGATGGCTTAAAATGCCATCTTTTTTTGAGAGGGAAAAACATGTTCAAAAAAGGTTTCATCCTTGCTGTTACACTGGTTGTAGCACTACTATCTTTTTCATTGGCGGCAGATTGCATTCATGCCGATAAACCACACTATACAATTTCAACAGATGCCACTTATCCGCCATTTGACTTTCAGGATAAGAACAACGATTATATTGGTATTGATCAAGACATTTTGAAAGAAATTGCTAAACGAGAAAATTTTACTTATACACTTAAACCAATGAGCTTTACCTCAGCGGCGCAACTAGTGGCTAATGGTCAAGCGGATGGCATTATTGCCGGTATGGCTATTACAGATGAACGCAAAGAAGTTTATGATAATTCGACGCCATATTATAAAACCGGTGTTGCTTGGATTGTAAAAAAAGGTAGCGAAATTAAGTCTTTGAAGGATTTGAAAGGTAAAACAGTAGCTTTGAAAACGGGCACAGCTGCCTCTGAATATGGTAAGTCACTTCAAAGAAAATACGGTTTTAACATCAAATATTTTAATGATACTGATACGATGTATAATGATGTCGTTGTGGGTAACTCTGCTGCCACTTTCGAGGATATGCCAGTCATTCAATATGCTATTAAAAATGGTGTAAAGCTCAAGGTAATGAATGCCAATAATCCAGGTAATGCTGGATCATACGGTTTTTTCGTTAAAAAAGGCGAAAATAAAGAATTATTGGCATCCTTCAACAGGGGATTTGCATCAATTAAAAAAGACGGTACCTACGACAAAATTATCAAAAAATATCTTGGTGCGACACAGTCAACGTTTACTGGTTCTAAGAAAAACAATAATTCAGTGCTAGGTATCCTAAAAGCCAATGATGGTGCATTTCTAAAAGGATTATGGTTAACAATTGAGCTGACTGTATTGGCAATTATTTTAGCCTCAATTTGGGGCGTAATTCTAGGAGTCATGGGTGTTAGTCAAAACAGCGCAGTTCGTGGTTTGTCAACAACACTTATTTATATTTTCCGTGGTTTGCCATTGATGGTATTGGCATTCTTCATTTATATTGGCTTGCCAGGAGTGATTGGAACAAAGATACCCGCCTTTACAGCGGGACTAATTACCTTAATCTTAAATGAAGGTGCTTATACAGGGGCCTTTGTACGTGGTGGCTTTGAAGCCGTTGATAAAGGTCAGATGGAGGCAGCACGAAGTCTAGGGTTCACTTATAATCGTTCGATGCGTAAGGTCATCATGCCACAAGGATTGAAGATTATGGTACCAAGTTTCATTAATCAATTTATCATCACGTTGAAAGATACCTCAATCTTGTCAGCCATCGGTATTTTAGAGTTAACACAAACTGGAACATTGATCGTGGCGCGAAATTCACAAGGTTTTCGTGTTTGGGCAATCATCGCTATTATTTATTTGATAATTATTACATTACTCACATGGTTGAGTAACTGGGCTCAAAAGAAAATACAGTGATAAGGACACCTCTAATTCGTATGATGAATTAGAGGTGTTTTATGATTATTGCATGTGATAGTAACAAGAAATATGTGCGGGCCGACGAAGCAAATAAAAGAAATAATTACTTTTGCCCTGGATGCCATGAAAAAGTTATTTTAAAGAATGGGGAAGTCAAACAAAAACATTTTTCCCATTGTGCTGGTGCGGCATGCGTGACTTTTACTGAAAACGAATCGATGCAACATTTGTCTGGAAAATTGCAACTCGCGTCTAAACTACAGTATTATGGTGATGTGCAAATTGAAGCAGTTTTGCCAGAAATTCAACAGCGACCAGATATACTACTAATACATAACCATAAAAGAATAGCTATCGAGTATCAGTGCAGTCCCATATCGCAAAAAAAAACTCGACATGAGAAATAAAGGATATTTCGCTGAAAATATTCATGTTATTTGGATTTTAGGGCAAACTTATTTTAATAGAACAATGACACAAGGAACAATTATGAAATTCATGGCTGATAATGCATTGGTTTTCTATTTGCCCGATAAACAATATTTTGTACATCGGCAGCATTTTAGAAAACCAGATTTTTCACGTGTACTTTTTGTTGATAAAATAAATACAACATTATTTAATGCAAAAGTTCCAAAACAAAGAACGAGATTAAATATTCCAAAACAAATCTATAAACTGCAGAGCTTAATTCTACAGCAGCGAGTCGATCCTAAGTTGGTTGATTATCTATACAAAAAGAATCGGCTGCTAATGGATGTGCCCGTGTGGGTACATGGTGGAAATACTTTTGGGCTTAAGGTGCCTAATTGGTATTGGCGCTTGATTACTATTCTATTTTTAGAAAAAATAGGTCAACAAAATGTTGTGAAAAAGGCAGAATTAACAGTTAAGCTAATCCCTTTTTTGTTAGGTGATAATACATTTAAGCGACAACAAATTGCAGAGTTATACCATGATCTCGAAGTACATGATTACATCTTGCAGCAAGAGAACTACATATTAGTGAGGCGTCTGCCACAGTGGAAAAATGCGCGTCAACAAAGTATAGTGAAAATATGATAAAATGATTAGTACTGAATGATAAGGAGTATGCGTTTGATCGCAAATTAAATAATTATGTCTGAAAAACAACTATTACGTAATCAAGTACCAGAAAATCTTACATGGGATCTATCCTCAATTTTTCCGACAGATGAAGCTTGGGAAACCGCTTTTAATGAGACACGAAAGTCTGCACAAGCATTAAGCAAGTATGCTGGACACGTCGGGGATTCTGCGGATGTTTTGAAAGAAGCCTTAGAAGCAGATTTAGCAGTAGAACGTCAATTCGAAAAAGTCTACGTATATGCTCATCAAATTTATGATCAAGATACAACTAATCAAAAGTATAGTGCATATAATGCTCGTGTTCAAGGCTTATATGCTGAATTAAGTGCGAATACAGCTTTCTTCCAGCCTGAAGTGTTAGCATTGTCAAACGAGACACTAGATGCATACTTAGCGAGAGCTGGTTTGAAAAAATATGCACACTTCTTTGACGTTTTAAAAGCTCGTAAACCGCATACGCTACCTGCAGAACAGGAAGCCTTACTAGCAGGAGCAAGCGACATCTTTAATGCTTCTGAACAGACTTTTGGTGCATTGGATAATTCAGATATTGTTTTTGGTGATGTCCATACTGAAACAGGTGAAATTGTGCCATTGACAAATGGACTCTATTCATTGTTGTTGGAGTCTAAAGATCGTTCATTGCGTGAGGAAGCGTTCACAACGCTTTATGATAGTTATATTGCTTTGCAAAATACATTTGCCTCAACGTTATCTTCACATGTCAAGGGACATAACTTTTTGGCTAAAACTCGTCACTATGATTCAGCTCGTCAAGCTGCTGTAACAGCCAATGATATTCCTGAGTCAGTTTTTGAAACATTAACCAAAACAGTTGATGCCAATCTGCCATTACTACACCGTTTTGTATCATTACGTAAAAAAATTCTTAATGTTGACGATGTACACTCTTACGATTTATATGTACCACTTGTTGATGAAATTAATTTTGAAGTAACATATGAAAAGGCAAAAGACATTGTTTTGGCGGCTTTGGCACCGTTAGGCGAGGATTACATCGCTATTGTTCAAAAGGCTTTTGATGAACGATGGATTGATGTGGTTGAAAATAAGGGGAAGCGTACTGGCGCTTATTCAAGCGGTTCGTATGATACAAAACCATTCATTTTGCTTAACTGGCAGAACAATTTGAATAATGTTTATACGTTGGCTCATGAAATGGGACATTCGGTTCATTCATACTTTACACGCCATAATCAAGAGTATCATTATGGCGATTATCCAATATTCTTAGCTGAAATTGCTTCAACTACTAATGAGGGATTATTAACGGATTATTTGCTAAAGACAAATGATGATCCCAAGTTTCAGGCCTACGTATTGAACCAGTATTTAGATGGATTCAAAGGAACAGTTTTCCGCCAAACTCAATTTGCTGAGTTTGAGCAATGGATTCATGAACAAAGTGCGGCTGGAGTTGCTTTGACAGCTGATGAGATGAGTACATTCTATGGATCGTTGAATCAAAAGTTTTATGGATCGGACTTATTTCCAGATGAAGCTATTGCTTATGAATGGGCACGTATTCCACATTTTTATTACAATTTCTATGTTTATCAATATTCGACAGGCGAAGCTGCTGCCACAACTTTGGCAGAACGCATACTAACACAAAATGGTGCTGAGGATTATAAGAACTATCTGAAAGCAGGTAATTCAGATTATGCTTTAAATGTGATCAAAAAAGCTGGCGTTAACATGAGTCAACCGGACTATTTAAATGAAGCTTTCAAAGTGTTTGAAGAGCGATTAAATGAGTTTGAAAAAATCATGTTAAAGTAAAATATTTGTCTATTGGTTAAATAGAAATTGTTAACCACGTATATAAAAAACAAAACTAATCAGTCCTTGCGGCTGATTTTTTGCTAAAATAATATTAGGAGAAAATGATCATGGCCCCACGAAAACTTGTCGACGTTGCAAATCAAGCACTTAACGATACATATACCCCTTACTCTCATTTTCCTGTAGGTGCTGCGTTACTCGGCGAAAATGGTGAAATTTTCAAAGGTGTTAATATTGAAAATGTATCATTTGGTCTAACCAATTGTGCCGAGAGAACTGCAATTTTTACAGCTATAGCAGCAGGGCAACGCCATTTTCATGGGTTAGTTATTTCAGGGCGTACAGACGAACCTATAGCTCCATGTGGTGCTTGTCGACAAGTGATGGTGGAGTTTTTTGATCCTGACATGCCGATTTGGTTGATTAACGATCAGGGTAAAGAAATTGAAACAAATATTGCAGAACTAATGCCGGGATCCTTTAATTCATTACAATAAAGAAAGAAGAATAATAATGTCACAAATCTATCTTGCAGGACCTTTTTTTTCAGATGAACAAATCGATCGTGTGAAACGTATTGAAGCTGCTCTTGATTCGAATCCAACTGTTACTGATTATTATTCACCCCGCAAACATCAAAAGACTGAAAACCCTGAATTCACCTCACCATGGGCGGCAGAGGTTTTTCAACGTGATATCAAGAATGTCACAGATGCGGACATTATTTTGTCGATTATTGATTATCGTGATAATGATGCTGATTCAGGAACAGCCTTTGAGCAGGGCATGGCATGGGTACAAAAAAAGCCAATTATTGTATTTAATGAATTGAAGTTCCCAGTGAATTTGATGCTATCAGAATCACTGACTGCCTACATCACAAATTCGGACGACATTGCAACATATGATTTTGATCAAACACCAAAGTTACCATTTACGGGAGAACTATTCTAATGAAAAAAGTATTAGTAGCTAACATGACATCTCAAAAAGCTGTCGACTATCTTGAATCCAAGGGATATCAAGTGATTAAAAATGATCAGGCCTCAGATGATGATTTTCTGGGGCATGCAGATGTTGATGGCATTCTAATTATGATGCATCCATTTGGTGAAAGCTTGATGTCCAAAATGCCCAATCTCAAGGTAGTTGCACGTCACGGCGTTGGATATGATAATGTTGATTTAGATGCAGCCAGTGCACATGATATTGTTGTGACCAACACGCCTGGAGCGAATGCAACTGCGGTCGCCGAAACGGCTATGATGCATATATTGATGGCTGGACGACTGTTTTATCAGCGTCGTCAAGCTATTACTGATAACGCGAACAAGCGTTACCTAGCCGCGCATCACGGTCAAGAGTTAACTGGAAAAACAGTTGGTATTATTGGCTATGGGCACATTGGCCAAGAAATTAATCGTATGTTGACGGGATTTAATGTAAAAGTATTGGCTTATGCACGCCATCAACATGAGGTAACTAATGGTCGCATGGCAACGCTAGATGAGATATATGAACAGGCGGATTTTGTAGTGACAGCGCTCCCAGCAACGCCTGAAACAAAGCATATGATCAATGCGAGTGTTTTTAGAAAAATGAAAAAGAGTGCCGTATTAGTTAATATCGGACGTGGAGCACTTGTTGATGAGAGGGCATTGGTTGAGGCATTAACTAATGAGGAAATTGCTGGCGCTGGGGTAGATGTTGTTGAAAAAGAACCAATTACAGCGGAAAATCCATTACTACACTTGCCTAATGCATTTGTTACACCACATGTCGCTATGATTTCCAAGGAGGCCATGGATAATGTAGCTTTGAAAGCGGCAGAGGATATCGTTCGTGTCTTGGAAGGTGAACGAGCTGTATTTCAAGTGAATTAACTAAAAATAGGGGGTTATGATGGTTAAAAAAACAAAAAATACTGAAAATACTTTGTGCAAGAACTTCACCTGTACTTTCGAACTTTTGGGGCGTAAATGGAACGGACTAATTATTGAAACATTGCTGATTAGTGGCGCCAAAAGGTTTTTAGAAATATCACGTGCTGTTTCAGGGTGTTCGGATCGGGTGTTAGTTGAGCGCTTAAAAGAGTTAGAGGCTGCAAACATAGTAATTCGTCAAACTTATAAAGATTCCAATTTAATTGAGTATAAATTAACTGAGGCGGGAGAAGCTATGCGACCTATGATGACAGCAATTCATGAATGGTCAGATCAATTCAATAACGTTGCTAACCTGGAAGAACCTGACAGTGCAACAAAATTTTGATATACTAAAGAAGCATACGATGAATGACCCAGTAATTGTATTGATGCCCTCAGCGAACGGTGATTAGTGAAAGACCGTGGCTAAGATACGGTGAAATTCAGTCAGGAGTATTGGTTTAATCGCCAACGGTTGTCTCCGTTATGGACACCAAAGCTGGATTTATCCAGGAATTTGGGTGGTACCACGGTATTTAACGTCCCATGTAGTTCTTTTTTGGAAGAATTACATGGGACTTTTAATTTGTAAAGTATAGGTGACTGGTAAAGATAAAAGTTAATGGTCACAATATTGAAAGGAAAAAATATGGGCTTAATTGAAGATCTTACGGCTTTAAAAAATTCAGCAGTAGAACGAATTAATGATAAAAATGCTGATATTGAGCAATTACGTGTGAAGTTATTAGGAAAAAAGGGTGAGTTAACAGGTTTGCTGAAGGGGATGAAGGATGTCGCCGCAGAAAATCGTAAAATGGTTGGTGAAGTTGGTAATGATGTTCGTCAAACTATCACAGAGTTATTGAAACAAAAAAAACAAGCGCAAGAAGAATATGCTTTAAATCAACAGTTATTGGCAGAAAAAATTGATGTTACTCTGCCGGGTAGCGCGCATCAGGTGGGACAACCACACGTTTTACAACAAATTATTGACGAAATTGAACAACATTTCTTGGGCCTTGGGTTTGAAATAATCGATGATACAGTTGATTCACCAGAAGTTGAGACTGATGAATATAACTTTGAACGTGAAAATTTGCCTAAGGATCATCCTGCTCGCGATATGCAAGATACATTTTACATTACGCCAGAAATTTTATTGCGTACGCAAACATCTCCAGTTCAATCTCGATCGCTTGAAAAACATGATTTTTCAAAGGGACCACTGAAAATGATTGCTCCTGGAAAAGTCTATCGTCGTGACACTGATGATGCCACTCACTCGCATCAGTTCCATCAAGTTGAGGGCATGGTGGTTGGCGAAAATATCACAATGGCTGACTTAAAAGGTACATTGCTTTCCATTATGCAAGAATTATTTGGTGAAAAACATCAAATTCGCATGCGACCTTCTTATTTCCCTTTCACTGAGCCATCTGTGGAGGTAGATGTTTCCTGGAATGAAGTTACACCAGATATGAATCCAGAAGACATTGAGTGGATTGAAGTTCTTGGTGCTGGAATGACACACCCAAATGTGTTAAAAATGGATGGCATTGATCCTGAAAAATATTCAGCTTTCGCCTTCGGCTTAGGACCAGATCGATTTGCTATGTTGAAATATGGCGTAGATGACATCCGCCAATTTTACTTGAATGATGTGCGTTTCTTATCACAATTCAATCGAAAGGGGAACTGATTATGAAAACAAGCTTAACATGGATAAATGAATATTTGGATAATGCAATTGACTTGCACCCAAAATCAGTGAGTGATTTAGCGGAAAAAGTAGAGCGTACAAGTGTAGAAATCGACAGTAATACAACGATTGCTTCAGGGCAAAACGGTCTTGTAGTAGCTAAAATATTATCAGTAATTCCACACCCAGATTCTGACCACATGGTTATTACTCAGGTTGAGGCTGGTGAGCCAGAACCAATACAAATTGTCACAGGAGCGCCTAACGTAGCCGAAGGACAAATGGTTATTTTAGCTAAAGTTGGTGCACATATTATTAACCGTGAAAATGGTGAGCTAATTGAACTAAATGCAGTTAAATTACGTGGAGAATTCTCTTATGGCATGTTAGTTGCACTACAGGAAATTGGCTTCAGTGACAAAATTGCCCCCAAAGCGTTTGAAGCAGGGATTTATGTTTTTAATGAAACTGATGATGTTAAACCTGGAGATGATGCGCTTGTAGCTTTGGGAATGGATGAGCCGGTATTAGATACTGACTTAACGCCTAATCGAGCAGATATGCTATCAATGATCGGTACAGCCTATGAATTTGGGGCGATGTTAAATAAGCCGGTTACTCTGCCATCATTTGAACTGGTCGAGTACGAACAAACAGCAGATAGTCAAGTTTCTGTTCAAATTGATGATCAAGAACTAGTTTCAAAGTATGCGTTGCGCGTTGTAAACAACGTCACTATAAAGGATTCTCCCTTGTGGTTACAAAAGCGCCTGTGGAATGCCGGTATGCGTCCAATCAACAATATCGTTGATATCACTAATTATATGATGTTAACCTATGGGCAACCACTACATGCATTTGATTTGGACAAGTTAAATGGTTCAGATATTTACGTACGCCGTGCGAAAGATGGCGAAAAGTTGGTAACCCTCGATGGTGAAGAGCGATCATTGCGATCCGGTGAAGACATTGTCATTGCTGATGAATCAGAAGGATTGATGTTAGCTGGTGTCATGGGTGGCATGGGTTCTGAAATCGATAATAATACAAAAAATATTGTGATTGAAAGTGCCATATTTAACCCAAGTTTGGTTCGAGCAACTGCAAGACGCCATAATTTGCATTCTGAGGCATCATCACGCTTTGAGCGTGGATTAAACTGGGATGAAACACTTAATGCCTTGGATCATGCAGCTAGTTTAGTAGATGAATTAGCAGACGGTCAAGTAGCACGTGGCCAAATTGTTGCCGCTGATGATGTTCGTAAAGATATCCGATTGTCATTGTCAATACAACGGGTAAATAATATTTTGGGTACATCATTAGAAACAGATGAAATTGCTAACATTTTTGATAAGCTGAACTTTGTTTATGAAAAAAATGATGAAAAAATTGTTGTTGATGTGCCAGCACGTCGTGCTGATATTTCTATTGAGGCCGATTTAATTGAAGAAGTAGCACGTTTGTATGGTTATGATAACTTACCAGTTACATTGCCCTACGGTCCTACAACGTCTGGTAAATTGTCTAGAGAGCAACGTCAAATCCGTGCTAGTCGGCATATTATGGAAAGCTTGGGATTAAATCAAGCAATTTCATATGTGCTAACAACGAGTGAAAAAGCCCAGTTATTTGCTGAAAATAAAGCAGATGGTGTTGTAACATTAAACTATCCTATGAGCTCTGACCGTACAACGGCTCGCCAAAATTTATTAGCAGGATTATTAGATGATGTCAGTTATAATGTGAGCCATTTTGTACCTAACGTTGCGTTATATGAACAAGGTCGAGTGTTCATTGCTAATGAACCTAATGAGCAACCAAAAGAAATTGAGCATATAGCGGGAGTAGTAACTGGTAATTTACAAAAATCATCATGGCAAGAATCTAAGCAAGAAAAAGCCGTTGATTTTTATGATATCAAAGGAATTGTAGAAAATTATTTAGATCAGATTGGTGTCGATAACGTCCGTTATGTTGCGACAGAACGCCATGAAAGTATGCACCCAGGTCAAACGGCTGATATTTATATTGGAGAACAATATGTCGGATTTGTTGGTCAAATTCATCCCAAGATTACAAAAAAGCAAAAATTAGCGCCAGTATTTGGGTTTGAACTTAATTTATTTACTGTATTTAATCATGTGACAGATAGTATTCAATTTAATCCTATTTCACGTTTTCCACAAATTAGTCGAGATGCCGCATTATTAGTTGATCAGGCGACAACCAATAGTGAAATTAGTGCAACAATTGTAGAGACAGCAGGGGAGCACTTAGTTGATGTGACTTTGTTTGATGTTTATACAGGTAACAATCTGCCAGAAAGCAAAAAATCACTTGCTTACACGTTAACTTATCAAGATAGTGATGGCACGTTGCTAGAAACTGATGTGAATTCCGATTTTGAACATATTATGAGTGAATTACAATCTAAATTTAATGTAGAAATACGCTAATTATTTTTCTAATGTTATTTGAGTTGTCATTGTAAATACGATATAATGGGTTGCAGACTATAAAGTTATAGGATAATTTCATGGCAAAAATAATCGTACACGGCGGTAAACGCATACGTGGAGAAGTCACAATTGGTGGCGCTAAAAATTCAACAGTAGCATTAATCCCGGCGGCCATTTTAGCTGATACACCGGTGAAATTTGATACGGTACCACAAATTCTAGATGTTAAAAACCTGCAATTGATTTTGCAAGCAATGAATGTGACGTCTAAGTTTGAAAATGGGGTGTTGGATATTGATCCAACACGCATTGAAGAAAGTGATTTGCCCAGTGGCGCTATTAAGTCATTACGCGCTTCATATTATTTTATGGGTGCATTACTTGGCCGGTTTGGCCGTGCAACAGTGACTTTCCCTGGTGGTGATAATTTAGGCAGACGCCCTATTGATCAGCATATTAAGGGGTTTGAAGCGCTAGGTGCCGTGGTGACTGAAAGCAATGATATTATTCATATTGATGCAACGGATCATGGTCTAATTGGTGCGCGTATCGCTTTAGATACTGTATCTGTCGGTGCTACTATTAATATCGTTTTGGCTGCGGTTCGTGCAAAAGGCCAAACAGTTATTGAAAATGCTGCACGAGAACCTGAAATCATTGATATTGCAACATTTTTGAACAACATGGGCGCTAACATTCGTGGTGCGGGAACAGATACTATTCGTATTGCTGGCGTACCGACTTTGAAGGCACGCAATACGCACACTGTTATTCCTGATCGGATTGAAGCTGGAACATACATGAGTATGGCAGCAGCATATGGGGATGGCGTGACAATAAAAAATGTTATTCCAGAACACTTAGAATCATATACATCAAAACTAATTGAAATGGGTGTTAACCTTGATATTGGTGAAGATGCAGTTCATGTATACAAATCAGATGCATTAAAACCGGTCGCCATCAAAACGATGCCGTACCCTGGTTTTGCTACTGACTTGCAACAACCTATCACTCCTTTACTGCTAATAGCTCAGGGTGAAAGTACTATTATTGATACCATTTATCCAAAACGAGTGAAGCATATTGCTGAATTACGTCGTATGGGTGGTGATATTGCTTCAGCTAAGCCGGGCGAAATTAAAATTAATCAGTCACCGCGCTTGGTTGGTACGGATGTTGAGGCTGCAGAAATTCGCGCAGGAGCAGCATTAGTCATTGCAGCAATTATGGCTGATGGTGAGACGATCATTAACAATGCCGATCATATTTTACGTGGATATGATCGTATTCAAGAGAAGTTAACAAGTTTAGGTGCCGACATTAATATTGAAGGCATCGATCTTATCAATCTAATGCCATAATGTATTGCGTTACGAATTAATATTTGGTATACTAGTTTAGTTAATAACTGACTCTGGGTCACGAGACTCAGGGCGCTAAGGAGAAATGAACAATGCAAGCAGAAATCCACCCAGATTATCGTCAAGTTGTTTTCATTGATGCTTCAACAGGAAAGAAGTTCTTGTCAGCTTCAACTGTAACATCAAATGACACAACTGATTTTGAAGGTAAAGAATATCCAGCAATTCGTATGGATATTACATCTGATTCACACCCATTCTACACAGGTAAGCAAAAGTTTACGCAAGCCGATGGTGCGGTCGACAAGTTCAACAAGAAGTTTGCTGGATTTGGTTTCAAGAACAACGAAGACAAGTAATTGTTCTTTTAGAAGCGTTCACTTTAGTGAACGCTTTTTATGTATGAGGTGAAAATTATCGCACGCACAGTTTTACCAGTAAAATTAAATCAAGAGTTGATCGTTGTCGTCGATGATATTCGGATTGATGGTATGGGTATTGTTTATGTCACAGCAAAGTATCCGTTGTATGTTGCTGATGCATTACCAGGAGAAAAGGTGCATTTACTGGTAACTCAAGTAGACAAATTTTCTGGCTATGCTAAAGTTCTTGATTGGTTGGAAAGTTCAGATAAACGTCAAAATAGTGACCGGCAGTATTTGATTGATGCCGGTACAGCACCATTAGTGAACTTGAAATATGAGGCACAACTTGAACTAAAACAAGCCCAAGTGAAGAGACTGTTTGAAGAACAGCATATTGATGTGTCAGTTGACCGAACGATTGGGATGGACAATCCAACATACTATCGTAATAAGACTATTGTGCCAGTGAAATGGCAGAATGATCATTTGACTAGCGGGTTTTACAAGAGGGGGACTCATGATTTAGTACCCATGGATGATTATTTTGTTAACGATGCAGAAATTGATCAGGCAATTATTGTGGTTCGAAATATTTTGGAGAAGTATGATATCACAGCATTTGATCCTGATTTGGAACGTGGTGCGATTCGTTATATAATGATACGTCGTGGCTATTATTCTCATGAATTAATGGTCGTATTGGTTTCAAACGAAGAAGTCATTTCGCACGAAACAGAAATTATTGCTGATATCCGAAACCAGCTGACAGAATTAAAAAGCTTGATTTTGAACTATAGTCCCAAAAAAGACTACGTTTTGTTAAGTCCAAATAATCGAATACTATGGGGCGAGAAAGCAATTTATGATACTTTGCTTGGGTATGAGTTCATTATTGGTCCTAATTCGTTTTATCAAGTTAATCCGCAAACCACCGAAGTTCTATATGATTTAGCTGCCCAAAAAGCGGATTTGAAGCCGACAGACACTGTTATTGATGCTTACTCAGGTATTGGGACTATTGGAATTAGCGTTGCTAGTCGGGTTAAAAAAGTACTTGGTGTTGAAGTTGTTCCTGGTGCAGTTGCTGATGCACAATTGAATTTACAGGTCAATAATATTTCTAATGCCGAATATATTTTGGCTGATGCACCTGTGCAATTTAAAAAGTGGCAAGAACAAGGTTTGAAGCCAGATGTTGTTTTCGTTGATCCACCGAGACGTGGCTTAACGACTTCTCTCATTAACGGCACAACTGATATGTCACCAGAAAAAATAGTATATATTAGCTGCAATCCAGTAACTTTGAGTCGTGACGCCGTTGAGATTATTGAAAATGGGTATCATATTGATGGTTCGGTCTTACCAGTGGATCAATTTCCACAGACTTCTCACGTCGAAAGTATTACAGTGTTCCGAAAGGATTAAAATGAATTACTCAGTAAAAAAGATAGGTCAGATATTAAATGCGACAACACAAATAGATTCCAAAATAGTTACTGGTGTGTCTTTTGATTCTCGTAAAGTTAAATCTGGAGATTTATTTGTTGCTCTGGTTGCTGAAAACGATGGGCATGATTATGTGCAACAGGCGTTGACAAAAGGGGCCACAGCCGTTTTAGTGGACGACAGGCATCAAATAGATTCAAAAATTCCAGCTATTATTGTATCAGACACATTGTTAGCTCTTCAGCAATTGGGAGAATATCGTCGTCACCAAATTAATCCTAAAGTTGTTGCTATTACTGGTTCAAATGGTAAAACAACAACAAAAGATATGGCTTCGGCAATAATGGGTTCTCAATACAAAACCTTTAAAACACCTGAAAACTTTAACAATGAAATTGGTGTTCCTTTGACGTTGCTCACCATGCCAGATGATACAGAAGTGTTAGTGGTAGAATTAGGTATGGATCGACCTGGTCAATTGACGACATTATCTGAGTTAGTGAGTCCAGACATTGCCATCATTACTATGATTGGAGAGGCGCATATTGAGTTTTTCAAAACACGTGAAAATATCGCTAAGGCAAAACTCGAAATTACTAAAGGTCTCAAATCACAAGGAACATTATTGGTTCCTTACGATGAACCTCTTCTGACAAATGCACAAGTTAAACAAAATGTGCAAACCTTTGGACAAGATATTAAAGATATTAATTCGTCATCCTCCAAGACAATTTTTACTTATCAAAATACTCGATTTGCTATTCCACTGTTGGGTCGGTATAATATAATGAATGCGCTCGCAGCGATTTCAGCGGGTATCTTATTACATATTGAATTAAAAAACGCTGCAGAAGCGCTTCAGCATTTTGATTTGACAAAAAATCGCACAGAACAGCTCACCACATCTCACGGCGTGAACTTAATTAGCGATGTTTATAACTCAAATCCAACGGCTGTTGCTGCTGTCTTAGCAACATTAAAAATTATACCGGCCACACACAAGTATGTTGTGTTGGGTGATATGTTAGAATTAGGCGAACAGGCTGCAAGCTTGCACGCTTGTCTGGCAGAAACGGTGATAAATGCGAATGTTGATGGCGTTTACTTGGTTGGACCATTGATGAATAAATATCTATATCCAATCTTGCAACGACGCTTTGATTCAGCGCACTTGCACCAATATGAAACAGATCAGTTAGCCGAATTAATCAAAGATTTACAGACGTTAGGTGAAAACGGGGACGTGATTTTGTTAAAAGCAAGTCATGGGATTCATCTTGAGAACGTTGTTAACGCATTGGTAAAATAGTTTTATGTGTTGAGGGGCACAAAATGAAACGCAGTCAGAAGCAACAATTTAAGATCAGAAAATGGTCTGTGTTCTTAATATTAGTTTGTACCATGGGATTAGTGTTATGGCCGAATCAGTTGAATAACGGTCAATATACGATTAATCCAATCGTTGATGATAAGTATAGTGCTAACAGTATGTCAGCACTAAAAAGCAATATCTCACCACAAAATAAATTTGCTGAGACATTGGATAAAAAACTTCAGTCGGAAAACTATATAGGTACAGCGCTGATTGTGCACCATAATGAAATTATTTTGCAAAAGGGCTATGGTGAGGCAGATGAAAAAATGCATCGTGATAACGATGCCTCAACACTTTTTCAGCTTGCCTCAATTGAAAAATCCATGACTGCTGTATTAATAATGCAGCAAATAGAATCTGGTAAACTGTCATTTGATACCAAGCTGAGTGATTATTATCCGAATGTGGTGAATGCTAATCGTATTACGATTAGCGATTTAATCACCATGACTAGTGGTTTAAGTCAACGTATTCAACCGACGACATTTGAGTCCGAAGAAGATAACATTGATTTTTCTGCTGTTCATGCTGTTAAAATTGGTGAACCTGGTACTGGAATCGGTTGGTCTTACCAGCCGGTCAATTATCGTTTGTTAGCAGGTATTTTGATGAAGCTCACTAATAAAACGTTTGCCGTATTGTTGAACCAAGTATTCAATAATACTTATCATTTAAATGTGAGAAATTACCAAGATTTCATCAATTCCAAACATCGTTCTATTGGGTATGATAATAGTTACGATAAAGCTTATAGTGAAAATCAAGTGGCATACAACCGTGAAACTGGCACCGGAAATGTTGCCATGACAACTGGAGAATTGTATCACTTTTATCGATTAATGATTGATAAAGTTATCATTAAACATCCCAGTCAGTTATGGCAAACACGAACCGGTGAGACTTATGCTGCTGGAATGTATCACGAGGGGAAATACCTTAATGCTCACGGCATTTTGCCAGGATTTGAACCCACGGTTGTTATAAGAAATAATGGACAAGATGCGGTAATATTGCTTAGTAATCAATATTATAAGAATCACAGTTTTCAACCATTAGCCAGAGAATTATTTACAAAAATGACTGCCATTCCAACAAAGTAATGGCAAACGCGCACAAAGCGCAAGGAGAAAAAATTTTGAAATTTAGTGAATTAGGTTTGTCACAAGACATTTTGGATGCTATTACAACGCATGGATATGTTGAAGCTACACCAATCCAAGAAAAGACAATTCCATTAACATTAGCAGGACGTGATGTAATTGGACAAGCACAAACAGGAACTGGTAAAACAGCAGCATTTGGTTTGCCAATCTTGGAGCACATTGATTTAAATAATAAAAACATTCAAGCATTGATTGTATCACCAACGCGTGAATTAGCAATTCAAACAGCTGAAGAATTAAAAAAGTTGGGACGCGACAAGCGAGTTGATGTACAGGTTGTCTTTGGTGGTGCTGATATTCGCCGTCAGATCCAAAATTTGAAGTCACATCCACAAATCCTAGTTGGTACACCTGGTCGTTTACTTGATCACATTAACCGTAAGACTGTAAAAATTGATAATGTTCGTACATTAGTATTGGATGAAGCTGATGAAATGTTAAATATGGGCTTCTTAGACGATATTGAGGCAATTATTTCAAAGACACCAGCAGAGCGTCAAACACTGTTGTTCTCAGCAACAATGCCACCAGCAATTAAGCGTATTGGTGTCAAGTTCATGACGAACCCTGAACATATTCAAATCGAAGCAAAAGAATTAACAACTGATTTGGTTGATCAATACTTTGTTCGTATGCGCGAAAACGAAAAGTTTGATACTATGACGCGTATCTTTGATGTGCAGGCACCAAAATTGGCGATCGTCTTCGGTCGTACAAAGCGTCGCGTTGAAGAATTATCACGAGGATTAGAAGCACGTGGTTACCACGCTGCTGGTTTGCATGGTGATTTAACACAACAAATGCGTTCACGTGTGTTGGCTCAATTTAAGTCACATGAAATTAATATTTTAGTTGCAACAGACGTTGCTGCACGTGGTTTGGATGTGAAGGACGTATCTCACGTTTATAACTTTGATATTCCGCAAGATCCAGAATCTTATGTTCACCGTATTGGACGTACTGGTCGTGCTGGAGCTAAGGGTGTATCTGTCACTTTCGTTGCACCAAACGAAATGGATTACTTACGTGCTGTTGAAGATTTGACTAAGAAGCGCATGACGCCTCTTGAACCAGCATCTCTAAAGGACGCTCGTATTGGAAAGATTAACAATGCTGCTGGTGAAGTTGCTAAGTTAATTGATACAACTGAGGTTTCAGAAATTCAATCTCAGGTAGATGCGTTGACAGCAAAGTATAGTGCTGAACAATTAGCTGCTGCTGTATTATCTAGCGTTGCTGATTTAGAAAAGCAAAATACACCAGTTGAAATTACTCGTGAACGTCCATTACCACGTCGTAAGGGTGGTAATGGTGGCTCACGCGGTGGTTCACGTAATGGCGGCGGACGTCGTAATGGTGGTGGCGGTGGTTACCGTGGCAATCGCGAACGTCGTGGTAATGGTGACACCCGCGGTAATGATCGCCGTCGAGGCAGTGGCGCTGCTTCTAGCGAACGCCGTTTTGGAGATTACAAGCGTCGTGACGGTCGCTCAACTGAAAGTCGTCGCAACAGTAGTGGCGGATCACGTCGCGAATTTACTGTACGTGAAAAAGATTAATAAATTAAAATGCTGTTTGAGACATCTTTGTATGATGTCTTATGAACAAGTGGAGCTCAGCTATTATTGAGTTGTTATCCACACATTTTGTAACACGATGAAACCGTCCAAACATTTTGGACGGTTTTTAGTTGGAGAAAGTAAATGAAAACAGTTGAAGATGCCATATCTTATATTCATAACCGGCCAAAAGGTGGTCAAAAAGAGTCATTATACCGCATGACCACATTGTTAGCAGCCTTGGGAAATCCACAAAATGATTTACCATATGCCATACATGTCACTGGTACGAATGGTAAGGGCTCAGTATCAACGATGGCTAGTAACATTTTACGTGTGGCAGGTTATGATACTGGTTTGTTTGTTTCACCTTTCATCACTAATTTTCGGGAACGAATACAAATCAATAATGAGATGATTTCGAAAGATGATTTACTGCACGCTACTAACAAAGTCGCACAAGTGTTAGTAAACGTTGATGCAGAATTATATCCGGATATTCCTGTAGAATTTGAAGTTTTGACAGCGATTATGTTCACCTATTTTTCTTCAAAAAAATTAGACGCATTAGTGATAGAAGTGGGTATTGGTGGTTTACTTGACTCTACTAATGTGATGCCAAATACAAAGGTAGCTGTTATCACTAGCGTAGGATTAGATCATCAGAAAATGTTGGGTAATACAATTACTGAAATTGCATCACAGAAGGCCGGTATTATTCATGATGATGTTGCTGTTGTTACCGGTGATTTACCAGATGAAGCACGCTTGGTCATTGAAAAGAAAACCCCACATGTCATAAAAGGTCTGCGCCATGAATTTCAATCCGGATTGCCAGGAGAATATCAGATAGAAAACACAGCGACTGCTGTTGCAGCAGTACGTGCTTTTGCTCAGAATATTTCTGATGATACAATTCAAAAAGGGCTAGAAGAGAGCCACTTTTCGGGACGGTTTGAATTAATTGCACCAAACATTATGGTGGATGGTGCTCATAATGCTCAAGGACTTCGTGCTTTATACAAGTCGTTGTCAGTGGCATATCCAAAGGGAAAAATCACCTTGATTATTGGTAGTTTGATGGATAAAAATGTTACTGCTGAATTCAATGAAATATTGCGAGATGACAGATTTAATATTGTTCTTGTGCCATTTACTGGACCTAATGGCCGTCCTAGTTTATCCATTGAACAGACATTAAAACAGTATCAGGTATCTGCGATGCCACATTGGCAAGAAGCGGTTGAAAAATCAACCGCGGATTTAACGGTATTGACTGGATCATTATATTTTATAAGTGAGGTAAGAGAGCAATATGATAGATGATAAGTTATCCCCACGTTTGGTGCTAAGTGTCTTAGCGATTGGATTGCTGGGATTTACTGATATTATGTTAGAAACTGCCTTGAACGTCAGCTTTCCAATGTTGATGACAGAATTTAAGGTAACCTCTAGCACAGTACAATGGTTGACCTCAGGTGTCATCTTGTTGACAAGTATGGTAGTTATTTTGTCGCCATGGTTAAAGAAAAACTTCACCAATCGGAGCCAGTTTATTGTTGCCACGGTTATATCGATTGTAGGTGTGCTGATTGATGCTGTGAGTAATACCTTTGTGATTACATTGTTCGGCCGGTTGCTACAAGGGATTGGTGGTGGCGTTGGCTTACCATTAATGTATAATGTTATTTTCGAACAAGTTCCTGAGAAAAAGCGTGGCACGATGGTCGGACTTGGCTCATTAATTATTTCTTTTGCTCCAGCAATTGGTCCAGCTTTTGGTGGTTATCTAACTCAAAATTACGGTTGGCATATGGTCTTTTGGGTTGTGCTGCCCGTTCAAATTGGTTCTCTCATACTTGGGTGGGCCACAATCAAGCAAGTTTCAACAATTAAAAAAGAAAAATTAGATATTATTGGCTGGCTCTTGTTAAGTCTGTTTTTTGTCTCTGGTATTTTTGTCATCGAAAGAATCAGCACACATGGATTAGTAAATCTTTTAAGTTTATTGATGACTTTGGCGATGTTTGTGGGTATTATTGGATATATTCTTTATGCAAAAAGAGTTGACAATCCATTGTTAAGCCCAGAAATATTTAAGTTTAAGGTTTTTCGTTTTGGTATAGCAGCGGCATTTGTAGCTCAAATAGTTAATCTAACGTTTAACTATGCAATACCCATGGTTCTACAAATTGTTTTACTCAAAAATCCACAAGTTGCCGGTTTGACTTTACTTCCAGGTGCTTTAAGTTATGCTATGATGGCTATAATTTCTGGTCGCCTATATGATCGATATAGTGCACGGCTACCAATTACAATTGGTGTGACATTGATGTTTGTTGGGACGTTACTAATTGCATTTATCCCAATTAATCTCATTAGTTTAACAGGTGGATTCATGGTTATTCAGATAGGGGCTGGTTTCTGGTTTGGTAACAACATGACCTATTCGGTAAGCAGTGTACCAGTTGAATTTCAAAGCTCAGGAAATTCTATTTTTTCTGCAACAACGAACTATTCCGCTGCAGTTGGTATTGCACTTGCTGCTGGCATTATTGCTACATTTCAAAAGCAAGCAATTAACGTACGTGAGTTGGCTTCATCAACACACATTGGTGCATTGTGGACATTTAGAGTGGACATAGTACTGATTGTTCTAGCCGCCATTCTTTCATTAAGTGCTTTAGGTTCTATAAGAAAATAGAGAGAATGACGTATCATATTGTAGAGGTAAACAATATGGTCAAAGAAAAAGTAGAGAAATTTTACAATCTTTTGGGGTATAAGGAAAAGAAAGATATTCGTATTTTTCAACGTTACTTTCCAAATAACTATAATTTAAATGAATTGACAAATGATATGGTGGAAGATTTTTTGTCTCATAATCCGATTGCTAATGAAGCTTTGCTGTTAGGAATTGAAATTGGCAAACATGTTGCGCACCAGCGACGGCCACAGTTACTAAATGCCAAATATTCAGCAGAAATAGGTCGGTTTGCGCAACAACAAATTGGTAATTTAATGCAGGAACAATTAAGTGTAGCTTTGCTTGATACGCAGTTGAATGTTATCGGTTGGGAAGTAGTCTTTGTGGGTACTTTAAGTCAAGTACAAGCTTCACCGCGAGAGATATTTCAACGCGTACTAAAAGCCAACGCATTTGGATTCATGATTGCACATAACCATCCTAGTGGTAATATTATGCCTTCCAATGCAGATATTACTTTCAGTCAGCGTTTGGCAACAATTGGTCATCAAATGGATTTACGTTTATTTGACTCGTTTATTGTAACGCAAAATGAGTATTGGAGTATGTCAGAAAATCAACAATTAAAAAAAGTTATCTGATTTTTCAGATAACTTTTTTTTATTTAGACAGCTACGGGCGCTTTAATGGCCGGTTCACTATCGTAATCTAATATTTTGATGTCATCCATCGTATAATCAAACAATGATTTAACTTCCGGATTTAGCCATAGTTTTGGTAATTTGTGCATAGGCCGTGACAATTGTTCAGTTATTTGATCAACATGATTATTGTAGATATGCGTGTCACCAATGGTATGAATAAATTCACCAACTTCGTAGCCAGTTTGAGCTGCCACCATGTGTAGCAACAGTGAATAGCTGGCAATATTGAATGGAACACCAAGGAAAAAGTCACCAGAGCGTTGATACATTTGCAAACTGAGTTTACCGTCCGCAACATAAAACTGACTAAGTACGTGACAAGAAGGTAAGGGCGCTTGCGGTGTGGTCTCAGCATTCCAAGCTGTTAAAATGAGGCGACGTGAATTCGGTGTTTCCTTAATTTGATCAATAAGTCTGGCGACCTGATCAACGGTTTCATCACCGGCGGTCAGACTATTTGTTTCCCAGCTGCGCCACAATTTTCCATAAACATTTCCAATATAACCAAATTCTTCCTTGAATTCGTCATCATTGAGAATGTTGTTAACGAAAATGTCTTTTTGTTCTTTGTATATTTTGGCAAAATTTTCATCAGTTTGTGAACGAAGACCAAAATTAGTCATATCGGGACCGGTATATTTATCAGATTCAATCCACTTTTTAAACGCCCATTCATCCCAGATATGATTATTGTGTTCAAGTAAGAATCGGATATTATTATCTCCTCTTAAGAACCATAAAAGTTCACTTTTAATCAAACCAAAGAAAACCTTTTTGGTAGTTAAAAGGGGGAATCCTTCAGCCAGGTTAAATCGCATTTGTGTACCGAACAATGAACGTGTTCCAGTACCAGTGCGGTCTCCTTTATGTGATCCTTCATCAAGAATCTTTTGTGCGAGGTCGAGATATTGTTGTTCATTTTGAGACATATGTCAAAATACGTAATGTGCGCGACTGAATCATTGGCATGCAATGCCTCTAGGCGATTCCTTATCAAACACATTTCCTTTCAAAATTAATCTTTACTTAAAATACTAACGAAAACCCCATTAAATAGCAAATGATTTAACGGGGTTTTCGATGTGATATCTCTTTCTATTGGATTAAAAAACGCTAAGGCATATCGTATTCATACAATGAATTGGTTCATATCAATTTGCTGTGCTGTAAGTGCAGAAAGTGGAACTTGTTTTAATTCAATTCCTTTTTGTGCTAATAGTTCTTCGGCAAAGGTATTATTTCGATAATCTCTCATAAAATAAATTTTACTGATGCCGGCTTGTAAAAGTAATTTAGTACATTGGACGCAAGGTACGTCTGTTACATAAACTTCCGATCCATCAATTGTTATACCCATTTTTGCTGCTTGCATCAAGGCGTTTTGCTCTGCATGAACTGCTCGAATACAGTGACCGTCAACCATCAAGTCACCAACTTCTGTACAGTGAGGCGTGCCAGATACAGAGCCATTGTACCCACTGGCAATAATGCGATGATCACGAACAATAATGGCACCAACGTGTAATCGCGTGCAGGTAGATCGTGTGGATAAAATTGCTGCTTGTGCAATGAAATATTGATGCCAACTAATGCGTTGATCTGCCATGAATAACTTCCTTTATCAAATAAATCTGTTAGAATGATAATAACACATTTTTATTTGAAGGAGTAAAAAATATGACAGAGATTTTAGATGGTAAGGCGGTTGCAAAAACCATCAATGAACAAACAAAAGCACGTGTGGCTAAACAAAAAAGACCTGTCACTTTAGCAGTTATTTATGATCCTTCAAATGATGGGAGCCAATTATATGTTGGCATGAAGTCACGTCAAGCAGCTAAACTCGGAATTGTAACGCGAGATATACCAATCTCAACTGATGCAACAACAGAAAGTGTTATTCAATTAGTAGAAGAGCTAAATGACGATGAAAGTATTACAGGAATCCTTGTTCAGAGTCCGTTAGCCAAAGGAATTAAAGAACGACAAATTTTTTCTGCTGTGGCACCACATAAAGATGCTGATGGTCTAGGAGCAACAGTTCAAGGAATGCTATTCGGTGATTCTTTGGAAAATTATACTGTTGCGGCAACGCCTCAAGGTGTGATGACACTTTTGGCGCAATATAATATTTCTTTAAAAGGAAAAAATGCTGTGGTCGTTGGCCGCTCACAATTATTTGGCAGGCCAATGTTTGCTTTGCTCACTAATGCAGACGCTACGGTAACCTTAGCACACCGCTATACTGAACCAACGACCTTAAAGGCACTTTTAAAAAATGCAGATATTGTTGTTGTTGGTGTTGGTATTCCAAACTTTATTCAAGGTGAAGACCTGAAAAAGGGCGCTACAGTAATCGATGTTGGTATGAACGTTGTTGATGGGAAAGCCACGGGGGATGTAAACTTTTCCTCAGCCCAAGGGATTGCCGGTTATATAACCCCTGTTCCAGGTGGTGTTGGACCAATGACTATCGCAACGCTGTTAGAAAATACAGTAACACTAGCAGAACAACATCAATAAAACGATAAATAAAAAAGCATCTGGCATATTTGTCAGATGCTTTTTTGTGCGAAAAGATATCTAAACTCGTATGATACTGTGAGCTCAAAAAAGAGAAAGGAGTTAATGATGGAAATTGATCAATTACTTGATAACGCTGTTGCTGAGGAAGCTAGTGATATTTACATATTGCCCAACGATGATAGGTTTACGATAAAGTTTCATGCTGGTGGTTCAATAGTAACTCAAGAATATCTGGACAATAAAGCTGCTGAAAAAATGATTTCAGCTATTAAATACCGTGCTAAGATGAATATTTCTGAGCGACGAAGGCCACAACTCGGGCGTTTTCAAAAACAGGATATTTGGATACGTGTTTCAACTGTGGGAGATTTTTTGAACCGAGAGACAGTAGTTTTGCGTGTAATTTATCCAGAGCACAATACACAAAATTGGTTGGCTGAAAAGCAGTTTGATGATATGAAATTAAAGTTACCTGATTCAGGATTGTTTTTAATCTCAGGACCAACCGGATCAGGTAAAACAACAACACTTTATCATTTATTAAAAAGCATTGCGGAAAATAAATTAGTATTAACCATTGAAGACCCCGTAGAAATTAATGCCCCAGAGTTTGTGCAGTTGCAGGTTAACGAGACAGCGGGCATTGACTATACAGAATTAATTAAAGTAGCTTTACGCCACCGACCTGAAATTTTACTAATCGGAGAAATTCGTGATGTTAAAACAGCTCAAGCTGTGATACAAGCAGCTTTGAGTGGACATTTAGTATTTAGTACTATTCACGCAATGTCAACAAAAGACGTCGCTTTACGGTTGTTGGAACTAGGTGTTGATAAAAGTCAGCTCGAAGCAGCATTAACAAAAATTGTTTATCAAAGGTTAGTGCCCACGATAGACAATAAACAAGCAGCTGTTGCTGATGTTGTAGCAGGAATGCCTTTAAAAGGTTCACCAAAATTTACTAATAGATGGCGAGAAACGCTTGCGGATGCCTTAAAGGAAGGGAAGATAACAAATGAAACCTATCAAAAATTTAGCGCGCTTTAATAAGCGGGACCAGGTATTATTTTTTCAAGAGCTGGGTGAGCTACTATCATCAGGATATAGTATCGCACAGAGCATTGATATCTTAGCTAGTGCACATCAAAAATGGCAATCAATCCTTAGCCAGGTTCAGAAAGGTCTATCAACAGGGCAAACATTCTATCAAGCCCTCGAGGCATTTATTAGTCCAAATATTTTATTACAATTGCGGTTATCAGACCAACATGGGGATATTTCCAATACACTGGTTCGAATTGGGCAGACCCTTGCCAAATTTCAGCAACAACAAAGCAAGTTATCACAGGTCATGCGTTATCCAATTATTTTACTGGGTATCCTTGGTTTGTTGTTGATTGGACTAAAATGTTTTTTATACCCAATGATCAATCAATGGCGAGAAACTAATCAAGAGGCGATCAATTATCCATATGCATTTATTTTCTGCACCGGTCTCTTAACTTTAACCTTCTTAACACTGTGGTTATGGTATTGGCATCATTTATCATCAATTCAACAATTAAATATGCTGGCTAAAGTACCATTTGTGGGGACGATAGTGCGCAGTATTGTTACCTATCAAGTTAGCCAACAATTATCAATGTTAATGTTTAGTGGACTAACGTTACCAGAAATTATTGATGAAGTTGCACAACAAAATAATAAATCATACGCAGTTGCACTTGCACATGATATTCAAAAGCATCTCAAATTGGGAGGCAATATCGAGAGGTATATATTATCACAGTCATTTGTTAATGATTCATTGGCTGGATATTTTATTCGTGGTCATAAACCTAAGATACTTGCTCGATATCTCGATTATTATGCAAAAACACAATTTAAATTACTTATGCAACAAACAGACCGTTTTATTGGCACGCTGCAACCATTATTTTTTGGTATTATCGGCGTTGCAATTGTTGGTCTGTATATGAGCATGCTATTACCAATGTATCAAACAATTGGAGGACTATATCAATGAATATTTTTAAAAAATCGAAAAAAGCATTTACACTAATTGAAGCAGCAATTGTACTCTTTATTATTAGTTTGTTAATGTTACTTATTTTGCCAAATTTAAATGCACAGCGTAAACATGCGGTAGAAAACCATGCGACAGCGATGGTATCAACTGTTCAAACACAAATTGATTTGTATCAAAATGATCACCCCAATCAGGATAATGTGACACTCGCTGCACTAAAGTCAGAAAATTATTTAACTGAGAAACAGTTTCAAAAAGCACAAGATCTTAAAATAACAATTGTTCATAATGAAGCACGTAAATAGTGGGTTCACATTAATCGAGTCAGCTGTAACATTAACGATTGTGAGTTTGCTGCTTTTTGTTGGAGCACAAACATCGGCGCGTCCCAAAATAGACACGCAACAATGGTTAGCAACATTTCAAACCTACTGGCAAAACGCAAGACTAACGGCACAACATGAACAAAAAACAGTTGAGGTTATTTTTGATAAGAAGGAGGTGAGATTTAATAATCAAGTACTAGTTTATCCATCAGGTATAAAAAAAGATTCGCAACAAAGAATAAATGTCTTAACAACAGGCTATGTTGCACCAACCACAGTGACACTCACAGGAGAACAGACGATAAAACTAATATTTAGTCTTGGAGGAGGAGAATATCGTGTTGAAACAAATAATTCAAAATAAGCAGTCCGCATTTGTTTTGGCAGAATCAATGTTAGCTTTAATACTAGTATCAGTATGCATGTCATTTGAGTATGAACAAGTTCACCAATTTCATATTCACAAAAGTAACTTGGAAAGGAAATTAAAAGTTGCAGAACGAGAACGAATTGATGCAATAAATCAGTGGGAAGGGTGTAATGAAAAATGATGGGTTTACATTGCTAGAAGCCTTGATATCATTGCTTATAGCCGCGTTAGTTTTGACTTCTTTACAATTTGTTGTTCCGTTTTTAAAGCAAATTTCTGATGCTCCAAAGGCAACAGTCCTGCAAACGATCACGCATCAACTTGAAACTCAAAAATATACCATAACCTCAGCAACATTGACATCAGCTAGACTTAAAAGCTACGAGGGTAAAGATATGTATCTTGAAGTCAAAAATAATAAATTACAAATAAGTGGCAGTGGTGCGGGTCAGATAATTTTAATGCAGAACGTAACAAATCTAGCGGTGGATGATCGCAATAATTATTTGAATTTAACAATTACAACTAACAAAGGTAAATTTTCAAGTATATTGCATTTAAAGAAGACGGTACAAAATGAATAAAAAAAATGCCTATGTTTTAGTACCAACCATTTTTGTTCTGGGAGCATTAAGCGCGTTATTTATTTTGCAGAATATGGCTTTTAATCAACAGTTGCGGGCACAAACACGTTTGATCGAAATAGCAAAAATTGACAAGATACAAATGATTGTCAGTACGCAAGTATACAAAAATAATGAGACCAAATTCAATTTTGATGAGGCTAAAGTCACCGTTATTAATAAGCAAATAAAAATTGACTTAGGAAAGCGTATATATCAGCGTGAATTGCTTGTGAAATAACCTTGAAAATTGGTCCTAAAACCGCTAAAATAAACCTATGACACAAGAAAAAATAGCACAATATTTTGATGCTTTAACTAGCGCTTCACAATCTTTGGTTAAAGACACGAACATCAGTTATATCGATGCACTAATTGAGATACTTGAAGATATTAATTCGCAGACTGTCCATCGCGAGTTTGATAAGCCAAGTAACGATGTGGTGCAAATAATACAGTCAACAATTGATATGGACTGGTCTTTATTATCACCAGCTGAAAAACGCAAAGCACTACAATTGGCTGTTTTGAAAGCTAATCGTGAAGATCAAACTCCTGCTAATTACCAGATTACCCCCGATGGAATTGGCTATTTGCTGGCTGATTTTATTAACCAGACAGCTAGGTTACGAGATAATGATACTATTATCGACATGAATGTTGGTTCAGGTAATCTTTTATGGACAATAAATGAGATGCTAGATGTGACAGTTAAACGCATAGGGATTGATAATGATGAAACACAACTAGCGCTCGCGTCCGCCACAGATGAAATAATCAATAGCGATGAAACAACTCTATACAAGGAGGACACCATCAGCATAGAAGAGCCCCCTAAAGCCAAAGTTGTTATAGCTGATTTGCCAGTCGGGTATTATCCACTCCAGCCAAGTGACAAATTTATAACTCGTAATCAAAATGGGCGTTCCTTCGTTCATCACCTACTTATTGAAAAGTCATTGGATTTTGTTGCAGATGATGGATGGATATATCTACTTGTACCCGCAAATGTTTTGAACGGCGATGAAGCAAAAAAAGTATTACAATTTGTTACGTCACGGGCACAGCTAAAAGCATTTCTACAATTACCAAACGAATTTTTCCAAGAGGTGCGTGCAACAAAAGCTATTTTAGTGCTTAAAAAACAAAGGACTAAAAATAATGAAGTGCTCATGGGCCAATATCCTTCGCTCAAGGATCTAAAATCATTGCAAAATTTTTTGCAAGAAATCAAAGCGTGGGTTAAACTAGAGAATGAACAAAATTGATGTATTCGTGGCATTGTCACTTAGAATTTAGGTAAGGAAGAAAGACAGGTAAAAAGAATATCATGGCTAAAACAATGGCTGTTAACGCAGGTAGTTCATCACTAAAGTTTCAATTATTAGAGATGCCTGCAGAACAAGTAATTGCACAAGGTGTTATCGAACGCATTGGTATGGACGATGCAATAGTAACGATTAAATACGGTGCAGAAATCAATGCAGAGCGCTTGGTTGGCCATTCAGAAGATGACGAACATATTACTTTGTCCAAAGACGGCAAAGGTAAGAAGTACGAAAACGTTACTGCAATTAAAAACCACCAACAGGCCATTAACTTCATGTTGCAAAAGTTAACAGATCTGGGTATTATTAAGGACTTTAATGAAATTACTGGTGTCGGACATCGTGTTGTTGCTGGTGGTGAATGGTTTAATCATTCCGTGGTGGTAACAGATGAGGTGCTGGCTAAAATTGATCGTCTTGCAGATTATGCACCACTTCATAACCCAGCCAATGCTATGGGAATTCGTGCTTTCCAAAAGCTCCTCCCTGATGCATTGTCAGTGGCGGTTTTTGATACTTCTTTCCATCAAACAATGCCTGATGAAAACTTTCTTTATGCCTTGCCATATGAATACTACACGCGTTATGGCGCCCGCAAGTATGGTGCTCATGGTACATCGCACCGATATGTTGCATCGCGTGCAGCCGAGTTGCTCGGTAAAGATTTAAAAAGCTTGAAATTAATCACGCTGCATTTAGGTGCAGGTGCCTCAATTACGGCTATTAAGGATGGTAAGTCATTAGATACTTCTATGGGATTTTCTCCCTTAGCTGGTGTTGCTATGGCAACGCGTTCAGGGGATGTCGATGCTTCGCTTGTTTATTATATTCAAGAACGCGAAGGACTATCTAACGAAGAGATGTTAAATATATTGAACAAAAAGTCCGGTTTGCTTGGTATTTCGACAATTTCAAGTGATATGCGTGACTTGTTAGATGTCCAAGACACTAATGAGCATGCTGACATGGCGATTAGAATATTTATTAATCGTGTTGTTAAATATGTGGGACAGTATGTTGCGGAAATGGGAGACGTTGATGCTATCGTATTTACAGCAGGAATTGGTGAAAACTCAGTCCCAGTTCGTAAAATGATTATTGATAAATTAAACTACTTTGGTGTGAAATTAGATGAAGAAAAAAATAATGTTCGCGGCAAAGAAGTTGAAATATCTACGAATGACTCCAAGGTAAAAGCCTTGTTGATCCCAACCAATGAAGAACTAATGATTGCTAGAGATGTTGAATCTTTGAAAGCATAGTTAGATGTAGAGTATGTGGACGGCTAGTGGACAACACTAGCCGCTTTATTACGCTGTAAGAGGTGAGATGAGATATGCAGTCTAGAAAAGAAAGACATCAGCATGAGATCAAAAATGCTGAGGCGATTGAGAAAGGCCTCGATCCATTTGCTGATACAATGAATAGTGGGAATAAGGGTGGTAGCCCTAGAAAAAAACGTAAAAAGCCTAATCGTCTGATATTACTTTTGTTACTTTTAGTTATAGTGATAGGTCTGTTTTTCGGATTAAAAGTGTTATTGACAGATAATACAGCTGCATTAGATCCGAATGACACAACGTTTAAAACTGTGAAAATACCATCCGGATCTACACCCTCTCAGATGGCAAAAGCATTGCAAAAACAAAAAGTTATTAAAAGTTCTGAGGCCTTTTACAAATATTCATTAAAGCACGGTGCTGAAGATCTCCAAGCAGGAACTTATAAAATATCACCTTCTCAAACTGTTCAATTGATTTTTAAACAGTTGACGATGGGGCCTAATGCCGGCCCACAATTGGGCAAAGGATATGTTTTGGTAGCAACAGGTCAAGATCAAGCGGCTATTGCCAAAAACGTTGCCAGTGAGACTAAATTGTCACAAGATAAAGTGAATAAGGCATTTGGTGATAAATCTATTATTTCTAAGATGAAATCAAAGTATCCGGATTTATTGAAAAATATGTCTTCTAAGAGTAACTTGGCCGATTACGTTTACCCAGCAGCATACGATTTAAATAAAGTGACAGATGTTACTGATTTAATGACGAAATTGTTGGCAACTTCAGATAAACAACTAAAGTCGTATTATAAAGACTTGAACAAAGATGGTATAAATAAGCCTGCTGTTATAACATTGATGGCTACTTCGGGTAAAAGCGAATTTGAACATCGTTTGGCTTTTGTCAACAAAATTGCGCCATATGCTCAGACACTCAGTAAGAAATATGGTATCTTAGCATCAATATCCATAGCTCAAGCGGCACATGAATCAAACTGGGATAACTCAAAGCTATCATCTAAATACAATAACTATTTTGGTGTTAAAACTCAGGATGAGACAGCAGGAAAATCAGTTGTTTTGGAAACGACTGAGTATGTTGATGGGAAACCTGAGACACAAAAAGCACGTTTTGCTGTGTATAGTGATTGGAAAGATAGCATGAAAGAACATGCTGAGACATTAGTGAATGGTAATACTTGGAATCCTAATCAGTTCCAAGATGTATTGGATGCAAAAAACTACAAGGAAGCCGCTAAAGCTCTGTATAAGGATTCATATGCAACCGATGTTAATTATCCAAAATTGATTATAAATTTGATAGAGACATGGAATTTACAACGTTTTGATAAATAAAAAATGTACCCGATCATCTAGACATTTTAGATGATCGGGTTTTAATATACGATATAACTGGATATGTTTTCAATTTTTATTTCTTATTTAATTTTAATATTTTAAAAAAATGATGTAAATTTACAAAAATTATCGTGTAAATGATTGTATTGTACTTAATAAAAGTAAGTGCACACCAATAGTAATAAAGATTATCAGTAATTTTATAACGTAAACTTTTTCATGATTTTTATTCAAAATTTTTAATAAATTAACAAGTATTTGAAAACGTTTACAGAAATTGTAAAAAAAGACTTGTGTAAACGGTTTCACTAATGTAAAATAAACAGTGTTAAAAAATGATGTGTTGCAGAACATCATATGAAAAAGGAGCAATATTTAGCATGAGTTTAGCAATTTTACTGGCCCTAGTGCCGGCACTAGCTTGGGGTTCCGTTGGAATCGTCAACACAAAAATGGGGGGAACAGCAGGGCAACAGACCTTAGGTATGACTTTTGGTGCTTTGATATTTGGCCTAGCAACAATGTTTTTCTTTGTCATGCCACGCCACATCGAATTAAGCAGTCATATTTGGGTTGTCGGTATTGTTTCTGGATTGGTTTGGGCAGTTGGAACAGCAGGACAGTTTTTGGCTATCAAGGATTTGGGCGTTTCGCTTGCTATTCCATTGTCAACAGCCGGTCAAATTGTAGCAAATGCTTTAATGGCTGCTGCTGTCTTAGGCGAATGGAAGACTGCTAAAATGTGGGCAATTGGTGTGATTTCAATCATTACGGTTGTTATCGGTGCAACTTTAATTTCAGCACGTGATAAAGCAAAAAACAGCGCAGGAATTGAAGCACAAGAGCAAAAAAAGGACTGGACTAAAGGGCTTATCTACCTGATTGTTTCAACCATCGGATTCATGTTCTATTTTGTTTTACCAAACTTCTTAAACAAAGTTGGTTACATCTCTGATGCCATTAAAGCACGTGGTAATGGTGTCGATTATATGACCGCCATTGTTGGACCACAAGCTATCGGTCAAGTTATTGGTGCCTTTCTAATTGTTGCCTTCGTTTTGAAAGAATCAAGTATCATGTTTAAGTTACCAACTTGGCGTAACATTGTAACAGGTTTAGTTTGGGCTGCTGGTAATATTTTCATGTTCATCTCAGCTGCCAATCCTGATGTTGGTCAAACTATCGCGACAACATTCTCACAATTAGGTATTATTGTTGGTACTTTTGGTGGTATCTATATATTAGGAGAGAAGAAGTCAAGTTATCAGATGAAGTTAATTGTGATCGGTACAATATTAGTTGTTATTGGCGCAATTATCATCGGCAATATTTATACTTTCGCATAATATGAAACGTCTGAACCATTGTTCAGACGTTTTTTAATGCAATAAAAAAGCACCTAGGCAGGTGCTTTTTGAATACTGAACTTATTTAGTTACGTTAATAATTTCAACGTCAATGCTAATACCATTTGGCAATGGAACAGCAACGGTTTCTCCGACCTTTTTACCAATTAAGGCATTAGCCATTGGAGACTCGTTAGAAATTTTTCCTGCCAAAGGATCAGCTTCTACAGAACCAACGATAGCATATGTTTCAGGTTCTTCATTTGGTAATTCTTTGAATGTCACCGTCTTACCTAATGAAACTTCGTCCTTAGCTGTTGCATTAGAATCAATGATTTCAGCATTATCAATCATATTTTTTAATGTTTGAATGCGTCCTTCAACAAAGGCTTGTTCATCTTTAGCTGATTGATATTCCGAGTTTTCTGATAAGTCACCGTATGATCTTGCAATCTGAATACGTTTTGTAATTTCTGGTCGTTGATTAGCAATAAGATCTTCCAACTCAAGTTGAAGCTTGTCACGGCCTTCAGCAGTCATTGGATATGTTTTTTCTTCAGACATAAGTGTTTCCTTTCAATTTGCGCTTTTTTCCGCAAAATATAACGGAAAAAGCATATCATGTGTGGATTTTTTTTGCAATAGATTTTCGATTAATTATTAATAATAGCAATAAGGCGAGTAAGCTAATTATTACACCGTAATAGAAAAGAGGTGGTGTATATACAAAGGATATTTTATGAAGGCCAGGTTTTGTTTTTACTGCTATAAAATAATTAGCTACTTTGGTCGTTTTGACTGTTTTACCATCAACCTTAACTTGCCAGCCTGGAATTGACGGAATAGTTGTCATAACGAGTGGCTTTTTTGTCGTTGTTTTGATAGTGCCTTCAATGCGTCGCTGCGAGCGTTTGCTTATCTTTAGACCATTCTGTTTCAAATTAGTCGAATCATTGGCTATTCGCTCATTATCGATGTGATACAGAGTCACATTTGTCAGTGCTAGTGTTTGGGTATCTTTAAGCCTAAACGTGATAGTTTGCAGTTTATCTTTGGCATTTGTGGCCAAATTAACAACAACAGTGTGTCGGTAAGTATTGAATTGTGTAATTACCTTGCCGTTAATTAATAAATCAAAATTTTTAATGTCTAATCCGCTGCCGATCGTCAGATAATAACTATCATTATTTGTGGGCGTAAATTGTAAGTCAAGACTTGCAGGTTTTGCAGCATTTTGTCGAGTGATAATTGAACCAGTAATCATACTTGGTGCAGTAATATTATGTCCGATGGACTTCTGGAAGTTATCTACATGAACAGTTGAGGTTGTTGTGCCTGTTATACCTTGCCAAAGATTACCTTGATTTTGGAGTGGATTATTGAAAAGCATTTTCGTATTCAATGCACCAGAGCTAGCTGCAAATGCGAGTGGCAAAGCATTTTTATTTTGATAAACATTTGTGGTTTTGGTAGTGGCCTTAAGGTTGTATTTTTTGGTATCAGGACGAAAACCAATTAGATGTTGGCTAGGCTGGCCAGCGTCTCCATTATCTTTGCCATTTGCCGTGATAAAATACTTCATCCCCAAAAAGGCATCGGATAATACGCTACCATTACTATAAACAACGTAATTATCACCATCTGGTTGACCAAAATTACCAAAGAAAGTTGGTGTTGCCTTTGGTAAAGCAGAACTAAAATGAGCACCACCATAATAGTTAAGCATCATTGAGTCGCCACGTGTGCGCTGGAATGTTTGTGCCACGCGGTACCATGAACGATCTTTTTTAATTTTTTGATTTGCGTCGGTAAGGGCGTGAATGGCATTCTGATATTCGGTGTTTGTAAGATATGAAAAATGATTCAGTGTTAATGCTACATTGGCGCCAAGGGAAACGATGGTGATTAGACTAAGTATCGGCAACCAAATACGATCGTGACTTTTAAAAGTAAATTGGGCTAGCGTTAATAAAGCTAATCCAATAAAAATGGCAATGCTATTACTGTCTGTGTAGCTTGTCTTTTGATTATTTATAAACGCATATACCGCGACGCCTACTAAAGAGACAAATAGCAAAACAAGTGTTATTTTTTGAGGTCGCCAAGTCGGCTGCCAACTCATTGCAGCTAAGTATATAACAAAAAAACTAATTAGGAAACTAAACCGGTAAGGATACCAAACCGGATATTGAAAACCATGAAAAAGTAAGGTTAAGGGCGCCCATGTTGTTGCCAAGATGAGAAAACTCAAAATAGCAAACGCACCAACTTTGACACGCCAATGTATGACACGAGTGGTAATAAAGGTAACCAATGTGATTAAAATAAACGCGCTAACATAAAAATTGGCTTGACCACTCTGCATCTGGTCAAAATCAAAGCTGCCCGGAATTAACTTGAGAAATAGATGCAAAGGATTGTTATCAAATTTGAAAGAAAATTCGGAATTATATTGTGATTTACCAAGCGTCAATTGGAAGTAGGTGGGCAAAATAAGCCACGCGGATAATGCGCCACCAATAATAGAACCAAGAGCAAAGTGCCATAAAATAGTTAGACGATGTTTAACATTAGGCCATGTGAGGCGCCACAAAAAATAAAGAACAATAAAGATGGCTACCATGAAGCCAATATAATAGTTCGTGATGATAGTAATAGCAAGTAAGACGCTATAACGCCACCATGTTTGACGGTAGAATACTTGTTCAAGCTGATAAATTACAAGTGGCAGCATGACAGCTGTATCAAGCCATAGTAGGTTGAGATTATTAGCGACAAACCAACCAGATAGAGCAAAGTTGATGGCAAAGAGGGTAATATAGTAGCCATGTTGTAAATGCAATTTTTTTAAAAGGTAACCCATTGAGAGACCAGCTGCACTAATCTTTAAACAGATAACCAATAGAATCGCAGCAGGTAAATTAGCGTTTGATACAAAAAGAAAAATGAAGTTAAATGGGCTCATCAAATAGTAGGCCCATTCACCTAACATATCTCCACCTAGTGCGTTTGAAAATGAATAGAAGAAACTGGACGGGTGTTGTAAAATAGTGTATTTGAATGCTGCAAATTGATCAATGTATTGTTGACCAAGATCAACAGTCAGGATAGAGTTGGAACCAAAGGGTGCCATTTTTCGATAAGCAAAATATCCGATTAGAACAAGAAAAGGAATCCAGAAACTGAGTGCAAGCGGTGAAATTGTGTATTTTTTAATTTTACTTTTCATAAGTATTAGCATACCAAATTTTATTTAAATTGAGAAAAATTAAAACCAGAATCTTCTTCCGTATTAGAAAATTCTGGCCAAGTTGTTGTTATTTAGTTGAAGAAATCGCAACAGATTCTGCAATATGTTGTTCGGGATTTAATAATAGCTGTGCAATAAATTCTGCGACGCTTGTTCTAGTGATTGGGCCACCAATAATTTTTTCGTGAGGATCAGTTTGGACATTCACTTGTTGCATTTTATTATCATCTGTTAATTCATTGGGTCGGATGATTGTATAGTCCAATTGGGACTCTTCGATGCGCTTAGCTGCAGCAGCTTGATCGCCCATGTAGGTGTTTTCATTGTCTGGGGTGCCCAAAATATTACGCCAAATGTCAGCAGTTTCGGTAGCTATCTCATTGTAAATACCGATTGTTGCGACCCAAATTAAGCGCTTAACGCCGGCAGTGTGCATTGCGTTAACTAAGGCATTAGCGGCGTTTTTTTGTCGACCTTCTGCACCAATATTTGCATAAACAATATCAATGTCTTTTAGCGCACGAACCAAGTTTTCTTCCTTGGTAGCATCAAGTGATTTGATTGACTTTTCAGGGCGAGCATGAAGAGAAGTTAATGTAATTTTTGTATCGGTATTTGCCAGTATGTCAACCACAATTTTAGCAATTTGACCGTTGGCACCGAGGATTAAAATGTTTTTTGTCATGTCTTCATTTTAGCACGATTGTTTGTGTTGCGGTAGAATATACTTAGAAAGGGTATAGAAATAAACGTGGTGATAATTATTAGCTTTTAGACACGGTTAACTATACATAAAACATGAGGTTTATATGAGTTTAACTTATCAAAAATTACTAGTAGCTGTACCTTTGATTTTGCGTGGCGGTGACGTACCGACGATTGTGGGAGAAGCTGGAATTGGAAAATCTGCCCTTGTTGCTGAAATAGCTAAAAAATTGGGTGCAAAACTTTTTACAACAGTAGTTTCATTATCTGAAAAAGGAGATTTAGCAATTCCAATTCCACCTTTGAATGAGACATCATTCTTGCAAACTAAAAATTATGGTCGATTGGCTGATATCAAATTTGGTTATACACACACTTTGATACAGATTATAGAACAAGCTGAAGTCGAACCGGACCGAACAATTATCTGGTTTTTAGATGAATTCAACCGAGGATCACAAGCAGTACAAGGTGAACTAATGAATCTTGTTTTACAGCGACAGATTAATGATCTGGTATTGCCTGATAATGTTAAACTCATTCTCGCAGAAAATCCTGATGATTCAATGCAAGGGTTTGAGAATGCCGAATATGCGGTTCAAACATCTGATGCAGCGATTAAAGATCGAACCACTCGACTTGTCATGACTGTTTCAGTTCGTGATTGGTTGCAGTGGGCCGCATCTGGAAAAAAGCGGCCACACATACACGACTTGGTCCGCCAATTTATTGCCGAAAATGCCGAATTATTGTACCCAAAAAATCGAGATATTGACTTGAACCCTACCCCGCGTGCGTGGCAGCGCGTATCTGATAATTTATTCCAGTTGCAAAAACTAACCAATGAGCAGCAGGATGAACTGTTATTTGATATCGTGGCAGGAGATCTTGGGGACAATTGTGCCACACAATTTGTGACTTTTGTCCAAGAAAAAACAACTAGTCTAACAGCTGAAGACGTCTTTGATTCATTACCAAGTGGTCCAAAATTACCACAGACAATACGTGAAAAATTTGAGAGCTTTTCAGAAATTCAAAAGCTGAACGTGATGAAAACCTTATTATTAACGGCAGATATGAGACTAGACAATAATGCTGGCCGTTTCAGTGAGTTACTCAATTTGATTGCTCCCGATGGACAGTATGCACTGGTAAAACAAATGACGAGCGCGCCAATTTTGGATGATTTATATGCTTCTGATAATCATTATGCCAACGTGTTATATCAACAGATTATGGATATTGCTACACGATGAAATCAGAGAATGACAATCTAATTATTGATGGTATTAAAACATTGCTTGATGTATCGCCCCTCTACGGCAATATTGTGATGAACTTAGTCCGAGAGGTGAACCCACAGGCTGCTAATCCATTAGCGTTAAAATGGCAAGGACACCACTGGTACTTACTGGTTAACCCTAATTTATTAACGGCTCGTTTTACATCACACAACCAGGTTGCTGCTGCGTTAGCTCATGAGGCTTTGCATGTTATTTGGCAGCATCCGACTCGTTATGCGAAAGAACGAGAACATAATCAAATGGTTGATATAGGTACTGACTTAGCGGTCAACCAATACTTACCAAGAGATTTGGGTGAACTACCTGGTGCAATATCGTTTCAAACTATTAATGAACTCTATCACATTAATTTACCACACAATCAAGATTCATCGACCTATATTTCTTTATTGTCAGAAGTTGATCAAAAAAATTCACGGGCAAAAAAGAGGGCTTTGCCGAAACATACGGAATGGCAGAGCGCGAGTAATTCAATAGAAGAAGCTGAGTCTGCACTTAAAAATGTGATAAAAAAAGCTAATGACGATACGAAATACGCTGGGCGTGGTAATGTATCGGGTGCGGTTTTGCAACAAATTAGTGAGGTTGTTGTACCAAAACGTAACTGGAAAAGTATTTTGCGATCTGGTATCAGTCAAGCACCAAATAAAAAGAAAGATTCACGAGCTAGGTTTAATCGCCGACAGGCTTATCGACTTGATCTACCAGGAGAAATTAGTCGTTATGATACGGAAATTGCTGTTTTCATTGATAATTCTGCATCAATATCTAATTCACAGGCAAGTGAGTTTTTAGCCAATGCAATGCAGATAACAAAACAATTTGATATTAACGTGCATTTCTTTTCGTTTGATACGAAGGTGCATCAAATTAAAAATATAAAAACTTGGCAGCGCCATGCCGGTGGTGGGACAACTTTCCAAAGCATATTTGATGCATTGCCCGCTTTAAAATTTTTCCCTTTGCAAACACTGGTAGTTATTTTTACGGATGGCGATGGCGAAAAAGAGTTGATTCAAACCAAATTTAAACATGTGTATTGGTTACTACCAGAGGGGCAAACATTAAGCATACCATCACCATTTGGAAAGGTTATTACGCTATGAAATTAAAACCTCGAGATCTTAAGAGCTTTATTGATAAAGACATACGCTACAAGCGGGCAGAAGCATTACTGATTGGGCAGTGGGAATCATTGCTATTAAGTGAGCCGTGGGACATGCCGATGATTACACGAGCCGATGTTTCTTTTGCGAAAACATTAAGCGAAGCAAATGTTGTTAAAACAGATGTTGATTTGTCGACGTTTAAGGGTGTACAGAAATTTATAAGCCACAACAACAGTCGACTATCACCAGACGTTGTTAAACTATTAAAGGAGCCATTTTTATGAAAATAAACTTAGTATTAGCACCAGAGCAGCCAGTTTCGGAACTGTTAACACTACAAAGTGCTCAACCGCAAAATGTATTTTATTTAGGAAAAATTTCTCAACTGGCGGGGACAAATTTACTCATCATTGATGCACAGAATGTCGTTGCAAAATTTGCCCGTCCTATTGGATTTGAGAGTCGAGCAGTTATCGGACAATTTAAGGGGAATGTTATCCATCAAATTGCTTTTCAGGCTAAAGATAACAATGATGAATTGATTGCAAAGTTATTAACTGGGAATGCCATTATGGCTCAAAATGATAATGGTAAGTCAGAGTATATGATTTGGTCATTCTGGTCTACTCACGATGAATTGGCACGTTTTCTAGCTAGTGAAATCTATCAACAAATGCACGCTTTGATGAAAAATGCGTATACTACAACTTATCAGCACGTGACTGATCAATCGCAATTATCCTTGACTACCAAAATGCGTGACTTTGACAAGGGGTGGTGGGGATAAGTAATTACGAAGGCTAATTTTCACATTTTTATCGTGTAAATCCCGATATGTTCTTGACAATGTTTTTACTGGCCTGTATGATATTAGATATTAAGAAATTAGGAGGCAACACATCATGCAAAATATGAATCAAAAACAAAACTCATCTCAAGCCCTCCTTCTCCTCCTCATGCTGTAGTCATGATGAGGTTTTTCGCACTCATGACTAACTGGAATCAGTGTTCATGGGTGTTGAAGTGATGAGTATAACTGCTGTCATTATTAACGATTAGTAACCCATGAATTTTGGTATTCATGGGTTTTTTGTTTGTGAAAAGAAGGAACTGAGAGAATAAATTGGAGAAGAAAGAATGAAAAAAATTGTAATTATCGGCGCTGCGTTTATTGTTGCTATTGGTGGTATTGTTGCATTTGGGGTAGTCAATAAGTCTAGCAAAGCATCAACATCAAATGTGATCAAAATTGGGGGTGTTTTTGATACATCTGGTGACGCTTCCTCATATGGAAAAGCTGAGCAAGATGGTGCTAACTTTGCTACAAAGCAAATTAATGCTAATGGTGGTGTTAAAGTTAACGGAAAAAGCTATAAGTTTAAAATCATTAACAAAGATGCTAAGACGGACAATACTGAAACTGCTTCGGTAACAAGTAGTTTGATTAACAAAGAAAAAGTCAGTGCTATCGTTGGTCCCGTGATTACCTCTGGTGTTCAAGCAGCAGTGCCAGTGGCAACTCAGGGTAAGACGCCGATGATTTCACCAACTGCTGGTGCAGACAACATTACTTTGCAAAAGAATGGGAATGTTCAACCTTACGTATTCCGCGCACAATACAAAAATTCTTTTATGGGTACAAAGATGGCACAATTTGCCACAGAGACTTTAAAAGCTAAAAATATTGTGATTTTCCAGGACAATTCTTCCGATTACGGTACTGGTATCACATCTGCATTTAAAAAAGCCTTTAAGGGTAACGTCGTAGATGTTGAATCTTATCAAGAAGGGACGAAAGACTTTCAAGCAGTTTTGACAAAAATTAAGGATAAAAAGTTTGACGCAATTGCAATCAATGGCTATTACACTGAGGGTGGCGCAATTTTGAAGCAAATGCGTGATATGGGGATTGATGTGCCGGTTATTGGACCAGATGGCATTGGTGATCCTAAAACGGCTGAAATTGCAGGAAATAAAAATACAAGCAATGTTTATTACGCGGCACATTTCTCAGTTGATGCACCAGCTACTAAGGTTTCAGCACCATTCGCCAAAGCTTATAAAAAGGCTTACGGCAAGTATCCATCACAATTTACAGCTTTAGCTTATGATTCAGTTCGCATGATAAAAGCAGCTATTGAAAATGAAAATTCAACTAGCAAATCGGCAATTACTAAGGGATTGGCTAACTTGAAAAATTTTGATGGTGTAACTGGTAAGATGTCAATTGACAAAGACCACAATCCTGTCAAATCAATGGTTATGGTCGGTATGACTGATGGTAAAGAGTCATCTGCCGTAGTTGTTAAGTGAACACGTTTTCTAAGAAACGTATGAAACTAATGCGTTTGATAATATTTTGAGGTTAAAATGACTACTTTCATTCAGCAATTAATCAATGGTCTTATGCTAGGCAGTGTCTATGCGCTACTAGCTTTAGGCTATACAATGGTCTACGGTATTATTAAATTAATCAATTTTGCACATGGTGATATATACATGCTCGGTGCGTATTTTGGCTATTTTTTCATCAAGGTTTTACATTTGAATTTCTTTATAGCGTTAATTCTCGCAATGGCAGTAAGCGCCATTATTGGTGTGGTCATTGAGTATATTGCCTATCGACCATTGCGTCATTCTCCAAGAATTGCGGTTCTTATCTCCGCTTTAGGCATCTCTTTTTTACTAGAAAATGGCATGACTTATTTATATGGGTCAGATCAACGTTCATTTCCACAGGCGATTAAGACAGTACAATACCACTTTTATGGTATACAAGTTTCAAATATTCAGTTGATTATTGCTGTAACTTCAATAGTTTTGATGCTGTTATTAACTTACATTGTTAAAAATACAAAAATGGGTCGTGCGATGCGAGCAGTATCCGCAGATCCAGATGCAGCGTCATTAATGGGCATCAACATCAATCACACAATTTCATTTACATTTGCAATTGGGTCAGCATTGGCGGCGGCTGGTGGCGTTTTGATTGGATTATATTATAACAGTATTGACCCATTGATGGGTATGACTCCTGGGTTGAAAGCGTTTGTTGCCGCGGTTTTGGGTGGTATAGGCATTATTCCAGGGGCAGCAGTAGGTGGTTGGCTAATCGGTATATTGGAAACAATGGTTCAAGCGACAGCTTTTTCAGATTACAAAGATGCGATTGTGTATGCAATGTTGATTGTCATATTGCTTATTAAACCGACTGGTATTTTAGGGAAAAACAAGCGGGAGAAAGTTTGATGGATCAAGCGCATATTAAATACACGTTATCATGGGCATCTTTGGCTGCAATGGGGTTCATTTTGATATTCGTAGCTCAAATGCTTGGCCTTATTGGTCATTATGGCATCACAACGATTGTACTTATCGGCATTAATATCATTGCTGCACTGGGACTTAATCTAGTGGTTGGTATTTCAGGGCAGTTTTCGTTAGGGCACGCTGGATTTATGGCTATCGGTGCTTACGCGACAGCATTAGTTATGGAAGTTGTTCCTGGTATCATTGGCTTTATTTTGGGAATGGCTGCAGGCATCGTAGTCAGTGGCGTAATTGCCTTAATTGTTGGTATTCCAACTCTGCGTTTACGTGGTGATTATTTGGCTATTGCAACATTAGGGTTTGCTGAAATTATTAGAATTGTCATTATGAACTTGAAAATAACTAACGGACCAGCTGGTATTTTTGGCATCGCACCTTTTGTGAGTTGGCAATTAGTTTATATACTAGCAGTTATAACATTGATTATTGTGGTCAACTTTGTTCGTAGTATGCCTGGGCGAGCCATTATTGCCGTTCGTGATAATGAAATTGCTGCCGAATCCTTAGGAATTAATACAACTAAGTATAAGGTAATTGCTTTTGTGACAGGGGCATTATTTGCTGCTATGGCTGGTAGCTTACGTGCAAGTTTCATCCAATCTATTGCGCCTAAAGACTATGCTTTTATGCAAAGTATTATGATCTTAATTATTATTGTGATAGGTGGGATTGGCTCAATGAGTGGGACAGTTGTGACAGCAATTGCGTTAGGTGTGTTAGACACAATGTTACAAAATTTTGGTTCCTTGCGTATGGTCATCTACGCTGTTATTTTAATTGCTGTGATGCTGGTTAGACCTCAAGGTATTTTTGGTAGTCGAGAACTTTCATTAAAGAAATGGTTATTTGATGAAGGAGACGGACATGGCTCAGACAATACTGAAAACGCGTGATTTAAGTATCCGTTTTGGAGGTGTAACTGCTGTTGATGGTGTTAATATTGAAGCTGCCGAAAATGAGTTAATTGGTTTAATTGGACCAAATGGTGCGGGTAAAACCACATTATTTAATTTACTAACAGGTGTATATTCACCTAGTGAGGGAGAAGTACTCCTATTTGATGGTCAGCAGTTAGCTAATGTCAATCGTCAATCTCCTGCAAAACGTGCTCGATTAGGCGTTGCGCGCACTTTTCAAAATATTCGCTTGTTTGAAAGTCGAACAGTATTAGAGAATGTTATGATTGCTATGAATTCTAGTACTCAGGCACATGTATTCAGTTCATTGTTTCGTTTACCTTCATTTTATAAAAATGAAGAGCAACTAAAAAACGAAGCTCGTAAGCTGCTAAGTATTTTTGATATGCTGGAGGTACAAGATACGCTGGCAACAAACTTACCATATGGGCAACAACGACGTTTAGAAATTGTGCGGGCATTGGCCACAAAACCTAAAATCTTATTTTTAGATGAGCCAGCAGCTGGTATGAATCCACAAGAAACGGCTGATTTAACACGTTTAATTAAACAAGTTCAACAAGAATTTAAGATGACAATTATTTTAATTGAGCATGATATGAACCTTGTTATGGCTGTCAGTGAGCGATTATATGTATTAGAGTACGGTAAGTTATTAGCCAGTGGCACACCATTAGAAATACAGCAAAATGCCGATGTGATCCGTGCATATTTGGGAGAAAATAACGAATGAGTGCATTACTGACAGTTGAAAATTTAAACGTAAGTTATGGTGCCATTAAAGCGGTACAAGATGTTAACTTTGTGGTGAACAATAACGAAATCGTATCACTAATTGGTGCTAATGGCGCTGGGAAAACTACAATTTTACGTACGATTTCGGGCTTAGAAAAACCCACTAAGGGACGTATTTTATTTGAAAATCAAAACATATTGACTATGAATTCAGAGCGAATTGTCTCAAGTGGAGTTGCTCAAGTGCCAGAAGGACGTCGCGTGTTTTCTGGCATGACTGTTCAAGAAAACCTACAGTTGGGTACTTTTACTCGAGGCAAGGGTATTAACTTGAAAGATGAATACACACTTATTTACGATCAGTTTCCAATTTTAAAGGAAAGACGTAATCAAGATGCAGCGACTTTATCTGGTGGTGAACAACAAATGCTAGCCATGGGTCGCGCATTAATGGCAAAACCAAAATTGTTATTGTTGGATGAACCTTCCATGGGCTTGGCACCGCTATTTATTGAGAAAGTTTTTGATATTATTAAAAATGTTAATGCACAAGGAATGACAGTATTAATAATCGAACAAAATGCGAATCAAGCGCTAAAAATTGCGGATCGCGGCTATGTTTTGGAAAGTGGAAAGATCACGATGACAGGTACGGGAGCAGAGCTACTTGCATCAGATGACGTGCGCAAAGCATACTTAGGCGGTTGATTATTCATATGGATTCAGGTACACTGAAGTAGAATTAAATAAATATCTGGGGTGCCCAAGCTGGCTGAGAGATACCCATTGAACCTGATTACGGTAATTCGTGCGAAGGAAGATTATAATAATGAACTATTCTAGTGTATAAATATGCCTATTTAGCCGTTAACTAATCTTTTCTGATAGTTAGCGGTTTTTTTATTCATTAATGTTAATTTTTAAAATTAATGAAGATATTTGTTTAAAAACACGAAGCCAAACAAAAAAGGAATTTAATCATGAATATTACAGACATTAGAACGAAATCACCTCTTGTCCTGACTTATGCAAATTTTGTTACACCACAATTTGTAGCTAATGTAGTTAATGTTGTTGGTGCCTCACCGTTAATGAGTCGCGAGCTAGCAGAATTTAAGGAATTAGCCGGAATTGCCAATGCGGTGATTATTAACACAGGGACGCTTCAAAAAGTAGAAATTAACGATATTATTAAACTTTCTCAGGAAGCATACCAATTAGGCAAGCCAGTCGTATTAGATCCGGTTGCTGTATCAGTTCCATTTAGGTCTAAAGCCATTACACAATTTTTAGCATCTGGTCATGTTGATGTTATTCGTGGCAATGCAGCCGAAATTGCTTGGTTTGCCGATATTGATTTTGCTAGTCAAGGTATCGATGCTACTGGAAAAGGTGACGTAATTGAAATTGCACAGCGTGCCGCCAAAAAAACAGGTGCAGTGATTGCGCTAAGCGGGGCTTGTGACGTTGTCAGTGATGGTCAATACACACAAACACTTGATATAAATGTTGAACAATTATCTTCTATTGTAGGTACAGGAGATGCCTTATCATCATTAATTGGTGCGTTCATTGCCGATGGGCTAAAGGTTCCTAATGTGATGAATGCAATGGCTACATTCAAACTTGCTGGACAAAAAGCCGCTACAAAAACGAATCAACCAGGTTCTTTTACAAATCAATTATTAGATGAATTATTTGTTATTGATAATATCGATGTTCAAAATTTTGTTAAGGAAAGTGTGCTGAATCATGGTTAATAAAACACCCCAAGTTCTAACAATTGCTGGTATGGATAGCAGTGGTGGCGCTGGAGTTAGCGCGGATCTAAAGACGTTTGCCGCCCAAGGTGTTTATGGCGCTAATGTTATTGTTGCTCTAACAGCACAAAACACAATGGGTGTACAGCAAGTTTCGATGACTTCACCATCTATGATCCATGCCCAATTAAAATCAGTGGCTGATGACTTAAAAATAAGTGCTGTAAAAAGTGGCATGCTTGGTGATGTGCCCACAGTAGAAGCAGTGGCTGAATTTTTACAACAAGCAGATTTTGGTAACTATGTATTAGATCCTGTAATGGTTGCCAAGGGAGGCGCTCACTTATTGAGTGATGAGGCCATAGTTGCTATTAAGTCTAGTTTGATACCGCTGGCAACGCTCATTACGCCTAATATGCCAGAAGCTGAAGTCTTAAGTGGGTCAAACATTACTAACCATGAAGATGTGATGCAATCAGCTTCAAAGATACAACAATTAGGAGTTGAAAACGTATTATTAAAAGGTGGACATGCCTCCGGGAAAGATGTTTATGACTATATTCTATTGGCTGATGGTAGTCATTTTTGGCTTAAAAGCTCACGGGTAGATACAATTAGAACTCACGGGACAGGGGATACAATTTCTGCGGCCATTACTGCTCGTTTAGCTTTGGGAGATGATATGAAAACGGCTATTATTCGTGCAAAAGCTTATGTTGATGCTACCATTCGTGAAGGTATCGATGTTGGGCATGGGCATGGACCGCTTAATCACCAGGCAAGAGTGACTGACAGGCATTTTCCAGAGGTACTAGAAAATGTTTGATCCGAGCATATTAGTAAATTATTTTGTATTAGGAACTCAGGACACCAATGGAGAGAGACATTTTTTTGAAGTCTTAGAGGAAGCACTGCAATCGAAAATCAGTGTGTTTCAATATCGAGAAAAAGGGCAACTGGCTTTAAGTGGATCAGAGAAATTACGAGTAGCCAAAAAAGTCCGGCAACTAACAGCTGACTACCATGTACCATTGATTATTGATGATGACATTCAACTAGCACATGAAATTGATGCAGAGGGTGTTCATTTTGGGCAAAAAGATGGCGATATTATCAATAATATTCAATTAGCTGGGAATCTAGCTGTTGGGGTATCGGTGTCTAATGACAGCCAATATAAAAGAATAGAGAATATTAAAGGGATTGATTATATCGGAATTGGTCCTGTTTTTGCGACGGTAAGCAAAGCTGATGCAAATCCAGAGATTGGGGTTGAAGGTTTAAAATATTTGACAAGCAAAAGTAAATGGCCAAGTGTGGCAATCGGTGGAATATCGGAAATAAATTTGTCATCAGTTTTATCTACGGGTGTTAACGGTGCTGCTGTAATCAGTATGATTAGTCAAAGTGCAAATATAAGCGCTACCTTAAAATATTGGCGTTCATTACATTTATAAATAATGTGTTTTGCTGAAAATATCACAAACAAAATATACTTTGCGAATGAATAATGGTGTTATAGTAGGGGTGTTTAGAACAGAAATGTAATTTGTTAATTGAAGAAAGGTCGAATAAAATGAGCTATCAAACAATTAATCCCTTTAACGACGAAGTTATTCAAACATTTGACAATCATGATGACGCTTATGTTGAGAAGGCCATTGCCGAAGGTCATGCACTGTATAAAAAGTGGCGCAATGACCCGGCTAGTAGTCGCGCAGAGATATTAAACAAAATTGCTGACTTGATGGAAGAAGATGCTGATCATTTAGCTAAGGTACTTACTATTGAAATGGGTAAGCGATTTGTCGAGGCTCAAGGTGAAGTAGCATTAAGTGTTTCAATTGCTCGTTACTACGCCAAAAATGGTGCAGATTTTCTTAAGCCAGAACCAATCAAATCCTCGATGGGGGATGCGCAAGTAATTTCGCGCCCCACTGGGGTATTGATGATGGTTGAACCATGGAATTTTCCTTACTATCAAATTATTCGTGTATTTGCACCAAATTATATAGCTGGAAACCCAATGCTTTTGAAGCACGCAAGCAATACGCCAATGGCTGCATCAGAATTTGAAAAAATTGTTGAACGGGCTGGTGCACCTACTGGTGCGTTTGCTAATTTATTCATTGATTACGATCAAGTGAATAAAATTATTGCTGACGATCGTGTACAGGGAGTGGCGTTAACTGGTTCAGAACGTGCTGGACAATTAATTGCTGCCGAAGCTGGTAAAAATATGAAACAAAGTTCGCTTGAACTTGGTGGAAGTGATCCATTCATTGTTCTGGAGGATGCCGATTTATCTGAGATTAAAAAGATTATCGGGGGTGCTCGTCTATACAATGCAGGACAGGTATGTACTTCGTCTAAACGGTTTATTGTAACCGAAAAAAATTATGATGCGGTACTTACAATGTTAAAAGATGCCTTTGCTGAAGCAAAACTAGGCGACCCATTGTTGGAAGATACGACATTAGCACCATTAAGTACCAGCAAGGCTAAGAAAAACTTGACCAAACAAGTGAAAGCGGCAGTTGATGCCGGTGCTACTCTTGAATATGGTAGTGTTGTCCAAGATAAACCAGCTGCACTGTTTGATCCCGTTATTTTAACTGGTATTACAAAAGACAACCCAGCTTATTATCAAGAGTTCTTCGGTCCAGTTGGACAAGTCTACAAAGTGAAAGATGAAGAAGAGGCAATTACACTAGCTAATGATTCTAATTATGGCTTATCGGGCGTGGTATTTGGTGGTTCACCTGAGCATGCGACGGAAGTTGCTTCTCGTATTGAGACGGGAGCGGTTTATGTGAATAGTTTTGGTGGAACATTACCTGAGTTACCATTTGGTGGTGTTAAAAATTCTGGCTATGGACGTGAGCTAGGACGCTTTGGTATCGAAACCTTTGTGAACAAGGAACTTATTGTTACTAAAAAGGAACCAATTGATTTAGATAATGCTTTTGGTGGATTTGTTTAAAAATTACTGAATGCTGGTTATCATTGGTTAAACGATTAGATCTCGAATAATGCTGAGATTTAATCGTTTTTCGTTACTTCAAATTGAAGAGTTGGTTGGAAAGGATAAATAATGACCAGTATGCAAAGAAGTTTTACATGTTTTGTGGATGGTGAAGAAAAGAATGTTGTCGATGGTGTCTTACTGGCAGAACTAGATATTGAATTACAACAAAAGATAAAGCATGATTTTCCTGACAGCATGTTGGCAGATTTTATTTGCTTTGATCATTTGCTTCAATACCGTTTAGAAAAAATCGATAAAATGATATTGGAGAAGCATAGAACAAACAAACATATTAATAACAAACTGACGCACATATTGACAGATAAAAGTTTTAAAGTTGTCAATGTGAATAAGCATCAAAGAGAATCCTATACATTTGGCCAAAAAATAGCAGATAATGTCGCACATTTTGGCGGTAGTTGGGGATTTATTATCGTGTCCATTTGTGCAATGATTATGTGGATCATCACCAATGTTTTTCAATTGTTCAACATGCATTTTGATCCCTACCCTTTTATATTATTAAACTTATTTTTGAGTATGGTGGCCGCATTACAAGCGCCGTTAATACTAATGAGTCAGAATCGATCATCTGATTATGACAGATTGCACGCGGATAATGATTACCATGTGAATTTAAAGACCGAGGAAGAGATGAGGGTACTGCATGCTAAAATTGACCGTATTATTCAAAAAGATAACCCCGATTTATTTGAAATTCAAAAAATGCAGACCAAAATGCTTGGAGAATTACAAAAACAGGTCAATGAGTTACATAGTCACCAAAAAATTAAAAATGTTGACTAATAAAAAGGCCTAGGTGTGATACACTTTAGGCCTTTTGTTCTGTCTATTTTTATTTTATAAATTGCTCAGAAAGTGACAAGAATTCGTCAATATCTTTTTTAACCAAATCGGCACCAGTCTGCCAAAATTCCGGCTTCGTTAGATCAACACCAAGATGCTTTTTTGCTAATTCTTCTGAAGTCATATTAGCAGTGTCACGTAGCAAGGCAATATATTTTTCTTCAAAATTGTCACCATCTTTTTGTGCTTGCGCGTAAATGCTTGATGAAAATAAATAACCAAATGTATAAGGGAAATTATAAAATGGCACAGAATCAATGAAAAAGTGCAGTTTTGATGACCAGAAGTGGGGATGACGGACATCTAAAATACCATCAAAAGCTTCTTTTTGCGCGTTATCCATTAGTTGATTGAGACGCTGTGGTGTCACTAGGCCATGCTTACGTTCTGTGTAAAACGAATCTTCAAATAAGAAGCGGGCATGTATGTTTAAAAACATAGCAATAGGATTAGTCATTTTTGCATCTAATAATACAATTTTCTCGGCATCTGTTTTTGCTTCTTTTACGTTAGCGTCATTAACAATCAATTCGGCAAAAGTTGAGGCTGTTTCGGCAACGTTCATAGCATAGGCATCACGCCAAAATGGTAAGTCAGTTAGCTGCGCAGAGTGGAATGCGTGACCCAGTTCGTGCGCAATTGTCGCAGCATCATTTACTGAACCTGTGTAGGTTAGAAATATTCGAGACTCGTGTAAATCTGGGACAGATTCCATATAACCACCTGGTTGTTTACCAGGACGGTTCTCTGATTCAATCCAATTATTCTCAAAAGCCTTTTGAGCAAACGTTGCCATCTTAGGTGAAAACTTACCAAATTGTTCGATAATAAATTTAGCAGCGTCATCATAAGAAACATCTGATGGTTTGTAGTCACCGATGTTGGTTAGTGGCGCGACTTGATCTTGCCAACCGATGGATTTCAAACCGAGTAATTGCTTTTTACGTTCAAAATATGGTTTAAACATACTCTTGTTAGCATCTACAACTTGCCACATAGCATCCAAAGTTCCGCGAGACATACGGTTGAGCTCCAGTGGCTGTTCTAAGTGTGATTGACGACCATGAGCTTCTTGATTGGTTAGACGAAATCCAGCCAAATGATTTAATGTATCACTTGTTAAATTTTCAGCTTTTGCCCACATTTTTTCATAGTTTGTCATGAGGTTAGCCCGCACCTCATTATCGGGTTCACCATCTAACATGTTCAAAGCTTGTCCAGCGGAAATTTGACGAGTTTTATTGTTTTCATCGGTATAGCTCATCGATAATGAAGCAGATATTGTGTCATAATGCTGGGACCAAGCTTGCTGTCCGTCAAGATCAAATTTGTTAATTAACGTTTCTGTTTTATCGTCCAACAATCGTTTAGCATCAGTACGCAACTCTGTTAAGTAAAAAGCAATTGGTGCAAGACGGCTAGTAGTGATAGCTTTTTCAAATGTTTCATCATCTAATTTTGAAAGTAGTTTTTGAAAAGCATTTAAAGGAGATGAGAAAGATACCCATAAGTTTCCCAATTTATTAAAATGAGGCGCATAAACACTGTTACCATAATCTACAGACGACCAACCATTAACAAAAATATTGGCAGTACCAATTCCAGCACCAATATTTTGTGCTAAATCAGCTAAATCAGCCAACACCGTGAAATATTTGTCTTGTGCGAGGCTGTAATCGGCTATCATATCAGTAAAATCATTGATTTGCTTTGCGATAAGTTCATATTTTTGAGTGAGTTGTGGTGAAGTTATACCACCCGGGAATATATTTTCTAAATTCCATTTTTGTGAGTAGGTCACGTTAATATACCTCGCTTTCTTTATAATTTATGATACCATTCTTAATGAAATTCTAGGGATAATAATTTATTAAACTTCAATTTTAATCATAATTTGTTTGCTCCATGACCAAAATTAGCGTACAATTTTATGGATTGATTATAAGGAAAAGTGATTTATGAAAAGAAAGTATAAGTGGTTAATTGGTTGTTTGGTTTTTATTGCTATTTTATTGTTATCAGCTGGTATGTATTTTTTTCATGTTGCTGAGGTCCGCGATGTAGCAGCAGATAAGCCAGACAAATTACGTGCAAAAACAAATTCACTTTATCACTACGAACATGATTTTTTGTCTCGTGAAAAGCAAACATGGACACAAAAAACATCTGATAATTTGAAACTAATTGCTTGGTACGTACCTGCTGAGAAAAAAACAGGTAAAACAGCTATTCTGGCTCACGGCTGGCACAACAATAAAACGACGATGGCCATATATGGTGAGCTATTCCATGAGTTGGGCTACAACGTATTAATTCCAGATAATCGTGCACACGGTGATTCACAGGGTGAAATGATTGGCTACGGTTGGTTAGATCGGCGAGACTATATCGGTTGGTTGAATCAAATTTTAGAAAATAATGGTCAAAAATCAGATATTGTCATGTATGGTATGAGCATGGGTGCTGCTACTGTGTTGTCAACTTCTGGTGAAAATGATTTACCGAATCAGGTGAAAGCAATTATTGCTGATTCGTCCTACACAAGTGTTATAGAAGAGATTAAACATGAAGCAGGAGATATGTATGGCTTACCATGGTTTCCACTTGTTAATGTGGTTTCGGGTATCTCGAAGGTACGGGCCGGATACTCATATGAGGAAGCTAGTCCTTTGAGACAAGTTGAAAAAAACACGCGGCCAACCTTTTTCATTCAAGGTGGGGCCGACACTTTTGTGCCAACCAAAATGGTTTACCCGCTGTACAATGCTTCTAGAGGACCAAAGCAGTTATGGATTACCAAGGGCTCAAAACATGTTCAAAGTTTTCATGACTACCCAGTCGCTTATAGAAGTAAAATAAAAGCATTTTTGGAAAAATATGATAAATAAAAGGATCAACTCATTAATGAGTTGATCCTTTTTTGGAACAAAGTTAATATCAGAAACACTACGAATCTTCTGGATTAACCCCAAAGATCTCAATATGATATCCTGTAATATTTAAACCGCTAGCTTTACGTGCTGCGTCAAACAAAGGAGCCATATCGAAATTATCTGCATCAATAATCTCACTAGTTTGTTGATTGATGATGTGATAATGTGGCTCACCATAATAATCAAAGTGGCGCTTGCCATCATCATGAATGTCTATAGCGATGATTAATCCAGTTTCAATTAATTTATCAAGCGTGTTATAAACTGTTGCCAAACTAATATTATTTAAATCTTCGTGAATCATTTCTGCTGTGGGGTGGGTTTTATTTGTAGCGAGATATTCTAAAACGGCCATTCGTTGATACGTAGCTTTTAAACCGTGTTCTTGCAATATTGTACGCAATTTTTGATCAGTCATAAGAATCCTCCATATTTATTACTATTATATCATGATATGTAGAATTGTTCCAAATAACTTGATTTATGAAACTAGATGAGTTAGAATGTTCATTAGAATAGTTCTAACAACAAGGGGAAGTTATGTCTGAAAAATCTGAAAAAACAAGCTTTATGCAGCGAAATAATATTATTCGTGCAGCAGTTATGGGTGCCAATGATGGTATTTTATCAGTATCTGGTATCGTTTTAGGTGTTGCAGGTGCTACTAGTCACACAGATACAATCTTACTAGCGGGGTTTGCTGGTATGTTAGCTGGAACTGTGTCGATGGCAATGGGGGAATATGTTTCGGTCAATTCTCAACATGATGCACAAGAAAAAGTGCGTCAAATTCAAACTCGGGCTGTTGCAAATGATTACGATGGCGAATTTGAATTTGTACAAAAAAAATATGAAGAGACAGGTATATCATCAACGTTAGCTCAACAAGCTACGCAGGAGATGATGTCAAAAGATCCCTTGGTCACATCTGTCCGCGAACGCTATGGATTTTCTTTAAACCAAGAATTAAGTGCTGGCCACGCTGCTTTGGCGTCATTAGTTAGTTTTCCCATAGGATCAATATTACCAATGGTTGCTATTTCTATAGCGCCTCAGGGAACGCGAGAAATTGCCACATTTATTGCTGTTATTGTAGCATTAGCCATTACAGGATATGCAGCAGCTCAAGTAAATGGTGCAAACAAAAAGCATTCCGTAATTCGTAATGTCATTGCCGGTATCTTTACAATGATTGTGACGTTCTTAATCGGTAGTTTGTTTAGATAAAAAAGGGGACTGAAATGGAAAAAGTAAAAAAACACGAAACCATGGATGAACGATTAAATGCCATTCGAGCAGGGGTTCTCGGATCTAATGATGGCATACTGACGGTTGTTGGGGTTTTGTTTTCAGTAGCAGCAGCAACGACAAATCAATTTGCAATTTTTATTGCTGGGCTAGCTGACTTAGTGTCATGTGCTTTATCAATGGCTTCTGGAGAATACGCCTCTGTCAGTTCACAGTCAGATAGCGAAAAGGTGGCCGTTGAAACTGAAAAAGAATTGTTAAAAACTGATATGCCAGGGCAACACCGTTGTGTACGAGACTTTTACATGGAACGTGGTGTGTCTGAAAAAACAGCAAGTGCAATAGCTGATGAGCTGTTGCAGAAAAAGCCTTTAGAAACAGTATTAAGTGTTAAGTATGATATTACACTAGGACACTATATGAGTCCATGGTCAGCCGCTTGGTCATCATTGTTTTCTGCAGCTTTAGGTGGTGCCTTTCCATTGTTGACGTTGTTAATTGTGTCAGGAAAGTATCAATTCGTTGCCACAATTGCAGCAACTGTAGTAGCAGTTGCACTTACTGGATTTCTTAGTGCGAAAATTTCTAACGGCTTAGTTAAGCGTGCAGTGATTCGTAATATTATCATTGGTCTTATTACGATTGCAATCCACTTTGGCATAGGAAAAATATTCTAACTAGTATATGTTAACAATATCTGTTATATTTTTAATTAATGTTGCTGAATACGGGCTATGTTTGAGATAATAGTATTATGAATAAGAAAATTATGCACAAATGGCGTGTTTTAGATGCACGATTAAAAATATCAACTTTAACTACTTTTTTTACACGCTCACAAATTGGTTATGTTGGACCGACATTTGCTTATTATGCACTTTTAACAGTCTTTCCTATATTGATGGGGGCAGCTTTAATTGTCTCTTTCACGAGCATCAGTACTGCTGATTTACTAGCAATGATGCGTAATGTATTACCAAAAAATATTGAGAATATTGTGATTCCAATTATGGAATCCGTTTTATCATCAAGAAGTACTTCGCTACTTTCTTTTTCCGTCCTGTTTACGATTTGGTCGATTTCACGTGTGATTGCGGTCTTTCGTCAATCATTTAATGCCATTGCAGACGTTAAAGAACACATTAATAGTTTGTTCACACGAGCTTTTTCATTTATATGGTTGTTGTTTATTTTGACATTATTTGCTTTGTTAATGGTTGGTAGCAATGTTTTGACCATCGTCATTCAGCACTTGCCGTATTCAGAATGGACTAACTTTTTACAACATCAAACGCGTTGGTTTATATGGTTGGGTATTTGGCTGGCTTTGGTCATGATGAATTTTTTTCTGCCGGCAAAAGACGCTCGAGCACCATTTCGTTTTGTTTTAGTTGGCAGTTTTCTTGAATTAGTGATGTTGAATCTCTTGAATAGAGGATTCACGTTTTACGCTCAATTTGCTTTGGGGAAATATGATTTTTATCAATCCGTGAGTTCTATGATTGCTATGCTGATTTGGTTAAACTTGATTGCTACAATTTTGGTATTAGGTTATGTAGTCATCAAATGGTTATCGGTCATTAATTGGAGGAAAGAAGATGTTTCGAAACAGTGATTTTGATATTTTTGAAGACAAAACGTTAAATGGTCGAATGGAAAAAATAAGAACGATTATTGATCCAAAGTTTGAAGAGTTTGCGTCGATTGCGTTGCCTATATTGAATACAAATGGGCAAGAATGGTATGCGCATGTAGCTAAGCATTTACGAAGAACAACTTATGCGCCGGATAATACATGGGTAGCCTTTGCGCCAAATAAGCGCGGTTATAAAATGTTACCACATTTTGAATTAGGCATTTGGGAAGATAATGTTTATTTTTATCTTGCTGTTGAAGAGAATATGAAACCTGATCAAACCAACGTAATCACTCAAAAATTGCGTGAGGTGAGCCCGTTAGTGAGAGAATTACCAGATTCATACCGATTAAGTCAAGATCACATGGTAAACAAGACATACTCATTATTACAATATGACGATTCAATAGAACGTTATGAATCGGTTAAGCATAGTGAGGTATTGATTGGAGTAGAAATAAAACGTGGTGATAAACTTTGGGATGGCGATGGCATTGTAGATACCTTGGTTCTAGCAATGAAAAATTTGTTACCAATCTACGAAAAAATTAAATAAAAATAATGGCTAGACTTGAATATTAAGTCTAGCCATTATTTTTTTAAGAATTCATTGCTTCTATCTGGTTAATTTGTTGTAACTCTAGCGTTTGGGCTTCATTTATTTCATTGTATAGTACGGCTGCCAGTGTATTGGGAATAATGCCTGTCGAGCTGGCTTGTTGAATATAATTATATTCAAATTGAAATGCTTGAATATATAAATCAGTGTTGATAGTTGGCGTTTCTTGATTATATTCACGTTTTATTAAATTAAAATAACGATCAAATCTTTGACGAACATAACTAATGTATTGGTGGTCATCAGTGTCATTCTCTAAACTATTACGTAAGAGATTATCAAAGTGCTGATTAACTTCACCAATGACGTCGTTATTTAATAGCAGTAATCCTTCATGAATATTTTGCCATTGTTGTGCACTACCTTGATGCTCTTTGGCCCATTTTTTACGACCCTTTAGCCGTTGTTTTTTCGTAATTTGGCCATTTCGGACGTGCCACTTTATATGACGATATCTTGCCTTTACATAGTGAAAAAATCTTTGTAGGGGGCTGTGTTGGAAAAAACTGCTGATTTTGAGACGATTAAGAATTTTTTCATATGCATCAATTACTTCAGAACTGTATTTTTGTTCAACACTGTCACTGTGGAGATAATGAATAATAAAATCTTTCGTGTTGTTTAGCAAACTATTATATTTTTGAGAATTATAATTTCTTGTTGAATGGTTGTCGTTTAACCAGCCTTTTTGCGACTGTAATTGTATCATAATTGCCTCTCGAACTGCTGGGTTTGCAGTAGTCTCAGAAACCTTTAATGAGGCATAGTCAACCATTTTGTTACGTGTGTTTTCAAGGTCAGCCTTGGTATAGGTGACCGCTTTCTTTGGTAGGGCGATAGGTAAAATAATTGCACTCATTAACATACTAATTAAGATAATCAAAGTGGCAACTACAATAAGTTCAGCACGATAAGGGAAAGCATGATTGGCAATAGTTAACGGTAAAGAAAATGCCATGGCTAGCGTCATGGTCCCATGTACGCCACTGATGGCGAATATATGGGACAAAAAACGATGTTGTTTGGGATTGCTGTGGCTGTCAAAGAAAGTGTTAGCCGACTGGTTGTCTTCGCGAAATGCCCAAATATATCGCACAGCATACATAGCAATATAAATTAAGATGCTTAAACCTAATAGTTGCATGATTCCAACTAAGCCCATATGAATAATTTCTTGCCAAACAATCGGTAAAGAAATACCTAAAATAATGAAAACAATACTATTTAAGACATTCGATATTGATTCCCAAATAGTGTTGGAAGTCAGTTGTACTCGTGTCGATGTTAAGCGAAGCTTATTGGATTCCCAATTGTGCACAATACCAGTAGCAACCACGGCTAAGATACCGGAAGTACCAAATGATTCTGCTAAAAAGTAAACAATAAACGGGGTTAAGAGACTAATCGGAATGATCGTTGTTTCTGGGCTAACGGTTCTGAAAGTAATATTGGTTCGGATAGTGACGAGTAGAAAACCAGCAATGACACCAATTAGCGCGCCATCAACTGCAACAAACAAGAAGTGACCAATGCCTGCGATGAGAGAAAATTTTCCTTGTTCAAGCACGGATAGGGCTAAGTCTAATAAAACTAGTCCTGTTGCATCGTTGAATAGTGATTCCAATTCAAGAGCCTCGCCCACACCATTGGGCATATCAACTGACGAGGTCATTGATTTGACGGCAACAGCATCGGTAGGCACAACAATTGCAGCTAGAGCAATTGCTAATGGTAATGTCCACTGTACTTCCACGCGATTAGCTATTAAGCCAACAACGATTGCGGTGGCCACAGCTAGGACTACTGATAGGAGAAAGATAATTGAAAAACGTTTTTTTATTTTAGAAAATGATTGTTTTTGTCCATCTAGAAACATTAACGGTGCAATAATCATTAGCATAAAAAACTCAGGTTCAAGTTCGAAATTTTGAAATATCGGTGTAAATGACAGGAAAATACCAACAATAATTAGGATGAATGGTTCCGGAATTTTGGGGAAGAATTGTTTAATTAGGTTAGTACCAATCACACCGATTAACAATAAAGCTAATGTATATAGTGCTGTCATATATCCTCCTTAAGAATGAAGTTTTAGTGGTTACAATAGTTCTAGTCAAAGAGATTCTCTCATTTGGATTGTTGACGGGATTCGAATTGTTTTGGACAAAGTGGTTTTATCATTCATAATCTGCATTAAGTTGGCTGCAGCCGTTCGACCTATTTCTTGGGGATTTTGTGATACAGAAGTAATTTCGGGTGAAATCATGTCAGCAAACATGTCATCATCATAACCAATTACACCAACATCATCAGGTATAGCAATATGATGTTTCTTTAAAAATCGAACAATTTCCCACAAGACTTGTCCATTGAGCGCATACAGCGCTTTTTTTGTGGGTGATTCAAGCATGGATTGTAGTGTGTTTTGCCAGTCCTTATTGTCATCAATTTCGATTAGTTTAATTGTAATATTTGTGTTTTCAATACCAGTTTTTAGGCCATTGTAACGATTCATACGGCTAGACACACCGTTGATATGATTGGATAAAACAATAATTTCTTCGTAATTTTTTGATTTCATTAGATCTGCCACTTCTAGTGATTTTTGAAAATTATCCGATACCACTGCTGGCCAAGTAAATGGTTCAGTATAACGATCAACTTGAACAACGGGGATATTTTCATCAATTAATAGTTGGTAGTGATCAGGTTGGTGAACCAATGGTTGTAAGATAATACCGTCGATCCTTTCGGTGACCATCTTTTCCAAATTACTATATTCACGTTCAATTGAATTGTCGCCGTCCATAATCAAAACTTGATAGATTGTATTTTGAAAATAATCACTGATGCCTTTTAAAAGACGCGAGGTATACATATTGGAAATATCTGCTACAGAGATACCGATTAACAGAGAGTTCTTGGCTTTTAAGGCTTGTGCTTGGCGACTAGGATGATAATCTAATTCAGCAATTGTTTCAGCAATACGTTCTTTTGTTGCTTCTGACATATTATCAAATTTCCCGTTTAAAAAACGGGAAACAGTTGTCTTTGAAACCCTTGCCATTTCAGCTATAACGTTGATGGTCACTTTTTTACTCATGAGAACATTATACGACAAATTAAAAAAAGGGGTTGACAAATATTTGGAAGCGTTTACAATATATCATGTAAACCGGTTTCCGAAAACGATACACGTAATAAAAATAAAGGGATGGAAAAATGGAAAAAGAGCAGTTACATATTGATCCAGAAAAGTTTGCGTTACAATTTCTTGAATCTTTTAAACTAAATTTTGATGCTAAAAATCTTGAGGGTATGGCTAAACAACAACTTGCGGCCTATCTATCTGCTTACTTTCTAGTTGAAAAATTTAATAAAATTGAAGGCGAAAACTTTGATCGGTCACAACCTAATCTATCAGATTTAGGATTTGACGAGTTATTGAAACATGTAACAGAACTAAACAAGTATTGAGGAGCGGATAATGAGAAAAGAACAAATTGTTTTAAATAATTTAGTATTCATGAATGATCATGAGAAGGGAATGCAACAACTTGAAATGTTAAAAAAAGCTGTGTCTTTCGGTGTCTCATCGGTTGAATTACGACGGGAGTACTTTGATGACATTGTTAAAGAAACTCCAGCCATTGCACAATATGCAGTTGATAACAAGTTGCGGTTATTTTATTCCGTACCAGATGAGGTATTTGTGAACCATCGTCTTAATCCAAAATTGGCACAATACTATAATGAAGCACAGGCGCTTGGCATTTATGCAATTAAATTTAATATTGGAGATTTCGAAACGTTATCTTCGGAAGATGTGTCTGAATTAAACCAATTATTAGCGCGCGGCATTCAAACAAATATTGAAAATGATCAAACCCAAGTTTCGGGAAAAATAAAAGC